>JAPSKP010000009.1:0-11777 GCA_031181585.1 Lysinibacillus sp. | reverse complement strand
AAAGAGTCTGTGATAAAATAAAGGAAATGTGTGGGAAAGGGAGATAGAGGGATGAAGCTTTTTGTGCTAAATGGCCCAAATTTAAATCGTCTGGGAAAACGTGAGCCGGAGATCTACGGCTCTGAAACACTGGACGATGTAAAAGAAAAATGTGAATTGCTGGCAGAGGAGTACGGAGCAGCTATTGATTTTCGGCAGTCAAATCACGAAGGTATCTTACTTGATTGGATTCATGAGGCGGAAGATACAGGGGTCGATGGTATAGTCTTTAATCCGGGAGCCTATACGCATACAAGCATCGCTTTACGTGATGCGGTCGCGGCAGTGAATGTGCCGGTGATTGAAGTACATATTTCAAATATTCATAAACGTGAAACATTTCGGCATGAATCAAAACTTGCAGCAGAATGTGTCGGCCAGATTTCCGGACTGGGAACGTTCGGGTATGAACTGGCAATGAGAAAGTTTTTACAAAGACGATAAGGGGAAATGTAACCATGAAACTAGCAAAATTACGTGAAAGTTTACTCGAGAAGGGGCTAGATGCCATTCTTATCACAAACGAATACAATCGCCGTTATATGACGGGCTTTACCGGTACTGCTGGTGTAGCAATTGTTTCCAAGGATGATGCTGTGTTCATTACAGATTTTCGTTATACAGAGCAGGCGGCAGAGCAAGTGAAAGATTTCCGTATTGTACAGCACACAGGTACGGTTATTACAGAAGTAGCAGCACAAGCAGAAGCAATGAATGTAAAGACACTTGGCTTTGAAAAAGAAGCTATGACATACGGCATGTATGAGTTGTATAACAAAGAGGTAAAGGCAGATTTCTTGCCGGTTTCGGGATTGATTGAAAAAATTCGCTTGATTAAGACAGAGCAAGAGATTAATATTATTAAGGTTGCATGTGAAATAGCAGATCATGCATTTACACATATTCTGGATTTCATCAAGCCTGGAAGAACAGAGCTTGAAGTGTCGAATGAGCTTGAATTCTTCATGCGTAAACAAGGTGCTACAAGCTCATCTTTTGATATCATCGTAGCAAGTGGGGTCCGCTCTGCGCTCCCACATGGTGTTGCGACAGATAAAATCATTGAAAAAGGTGATTTTGTAACGCTTGATTTCGGTGCATTATATAACGGTTACATTTCAGATATTACACGTACCGTAGCTGTTGGGCAGCCTTCAGAAAAACTTGTGGAAATGTACAATGTTGTACTAGAATCACAACTGCTGGCGCTTGAAAAAGTAGGACCTGGCATGACAGGCATTGAAGCGGATGCAGTAGCACGTGATTATTTAAAATCAAAAGACTACGGTGAAGCTTTCGGCCACTCGACAGGTCATGGCATTGGCCTGGAGGTTCATGAAGGGCCTGGCTTATCATTCCGTTCCGAAACAATTTTGGAGCCTGGCATGGCGGTTACGATTGAACCGGGCGTTTACCTACCTGGCATCGGTGGCGTTCGTATTGAGGACGATATTTTAATCACGGAAACTGGTAATGAAAAATTAACGCATTCGACGAAGGAATTAATTATTTTATAATAGTTGGAGGAATAAAAATGATCTCAGTAAATGATTTCCGTACTGGCTTAACTATCCTTGTGGAAGGAAACCTATATCGTGTAATTGATTTCCAACACGTAAAACCAGGAAAAGGTGCCGCTTTCGTACGTTCTAAATTACGTAACCTACGTAACGGCAATGTAGTAGAGAAAACTTTCCGTGCGGGTGAAAAAGTAGAGAAAGCAATGGTGGAAAACCGTAAAATGCAATATCTTTATGCACAAGGTGATGAGCATGTATTCATGGACATGGAGTCTTATGATCAAACAACTCTTTCAGCTGCACAAATTGAAGACGAGTTAAAATACTTGTTAGAAAACATGGAATTGCATATTCAATCATACCAAGGCGAAATGATCGGTATCGAATTACCGAACACAGTAACGTTAGTTGTTGCTGAAACAGAACCTGGTATCAAAGGCGATACAGCTTCAGGTGGTACAAAACCTGCAAAAATGGAAACAGGCTTAATGGTAAACGTACCGTTCTTCGTAAATGAAGGCGATAAATTGATCATTAATACAACAGACGGCTCTTACGTATCTCGAGGGTAAGATGCTGAATACACCAGCACCCGCTTTATGAGCGGGTGTTTTTTAGTTTGTCATTTTAACATGGCTATTATAATAGACAGTAAAGAGATCAGCTAAAATGAAGAAAGCAGGTGGAGAAAGTGTGGCATTTAACAATAGAAGAAAAGCGGAAATTTGAGCGAACATCATTATTACCGATTCAAGAATCAGATGATGACTGGGACATCGTTATTCGGGAGGCAGAAGAAGAAGGGCGAAATCTGGATGAAGAGCTTTCAGCAGAATTACAAGAAATTCGTGAAGAACTGCTCACTTTTCTCCCTCAACGATTTCATCCATACATCTACAATAGGACAATTAATACGCCTCTTCTAGCGAAGGATGTACGGAATGATTACATAGAGTGGATGCACGGGCAGCAGCGGATTTTTGAAATGATACTTGAGCAAGCCGGACAGGGCAGGGAAGAGGTTATGCCTATTCTAACAAAAAATGCACAAGAGATTTTTCAGGACTCCTTACATGATGGGGTTATCGCCAATATTGAACGCAGTGGAAATGATGTAGCCATTATGCTTAATATGGAGAGTGGCTTTACTCCAAAAGCAATGATTGTTCTAAGATTTATAAATGTATGGAATGAAGAGGGATCTCCGGAAATCGGAAGCTGGTATATCTATGACGAGTTAAGGAAGGTAAATGGGAGAGTCGCCCTGCGTGTAATTTTTGACTGCCCGGAGATACAATGGACAATTGAATGTGAAACAATCGAAGCAGCATATTATTTCAGGCCGGCATCGTATTTTGAAAGAGAAGAAGGGATAGGCTTACAGGATTATATAGAATCATTAAACTCTTCCTACAGGTATGCGTTCATTTCGGATTCAATCTTGCCTTGGGATTTAAAAATGCCGTCTGAAAAAGCTGATGGATTATATATTGAAGAAGTAAAGGTGGCGGAAACAGCTGCTGAATGTATTGAGCGTATTTATTGTGATACTTATGAAGACCCATATGCTGTTTTCAGCATACCATTACCTGAAGAGGAATTAGAGGAGGCAGCGCTTGGGGATGATATAGAGCGGCAAGTACGCGCTTTTAATACGTTGTATGATAACCCTTCGCCTAACAAGGAAATCATCAACCGGATCTTTCATAAAATCATCATCCATGAAGAAAATGAGATGATGGTCTCAATCATGGTCAATCACTTTAAAAAGATAGGTATTCTAGATGAAAAGAACACGAAAAAGTTCCAAAATATATGGGATTAAACGGTGAGTCTTTTACTTAAGTAATCTTATAAATAGAAAGAGAATCTGTACCCTTCAGAGAAGTCCATCTTCAAAGATTTCTCTAGAGAGGTCAGATTCCTGCTTTTATAGTGAATTAAATTCGTACGAAATCATCTGGACCAGCTGAAAGTGGCCGTCTGGGCGCAGTTTGCTGGATGCCACGGACTGAGCTTATACAATAATTATGCATAAACTTAGTGGGGAAATATAACTGTTTTTGTTAGGAGATGATACCTTGTGCTTTCGCCTCTTCAAGCCAGCTCGGGAATTCATCTAACAATGAATTATATAAATCTTCATCTGATGTATGTTCAAGTGCTTCTAAATGGAAGAAATTCGCATTATCTATTAAGCGTCCTTCCATCGTATCCAATTTACGCAGTACATCGAAATTTGAATTGCCTATGCCGACGAACTGCCAAAAGAGCGGTTTGTTGGAAGAACTCATAATCCATTTCTTTATACCACTTCTACATCCTCCGTCATTAACAAAGATAATAAAAGCCGGCTCCTTGCTAGGCTCCTCATTAACATATTTATTGACAACATCCTTCATGACCAGGGGTTCATCATTGCGCCCAAATTTATGAACAGCATCATTCTGCAGAATGGCACGTTCTACATACCCGGGAAGCTCCTTTTCTGATACAGCCGGTAGACGGGAAAATGTATTATCATACACCCAGACATCAAGCATTCCATCATCATCAAATTGGCTGGCAACAGCCAATACACGCTCGACTGCATCTTGCACTATACCTTCACTGTAAAGCTTCCGCATAGAACCTGAAATGTCGAGGACTAAGGCAACACGCGCCTTCACCCCAACCAGCTTCTTTTTTTCCAGAACAATCTTCACCGTTTTCTTGCGTAAATCAATGGACATAATAATCCTCCTTAAGTAGAAAAATTCAATGATGCTTCATTAAAAATGGTCTAGTTTTTTGCCTGTTTACAGTAATGTGTGAAAAATGCTGCATAAAAACTAATCAGAAATGATTAATTCTCTTAATATTGTAGGAAGAAACATTGATTAAATCAAATAATTATTCATATATTTTGAAATTTGATTAATTTCAGGAAGAAAAGGATTAGTAATTTAATATGCTTAGTACATTAAAATCAGGCATCTGCAAAGTTTGGTAATCTGTCTACCTATTGCCAGAATCTACTGAGACGAGGTGAGCTGTTTTAAGTTTAAGGTTCTGATTTCCACTACCCTTTCATATATTGCGGTACGGGAGGAGGGGAGAGTTGCTGTGGAGTTGCAAGATGTATTGCGCGTTGCTGCGGTCGGTTTGATCGTTGCGTTACTGCATATATTTTTTGAACAAACCGGGAAGAAGGAGTTTTCATTTTTTTTATTTTTCATCGCCTATCTATATATGACGATTGAACTGATTCGTTTTTTACAATTGTTTTTCGATGAACTAGCTCAGTTTTTGAAATGGCTCTCCTTTTCAATATGAAGTACTTGATTTTCACTGTCGTCTGCATGGTGCTCTTAAATTTTATTAAAGGAGCAATAGGGAAGCTTCATTCTATCATTAGTATTATTTTTTTCTTTTTATTCCTTACACAAATTTATCAATTTGTTCTCTATCCATTATTTTCGGAGCTTGTTTCTATTACGGATGTTCTTCCCTATAGCAAGCTCATCATCTACACTGCACTTCTTCTATTATTTAGTCAGCTGATCAAGGCCATATTAGAGGAGCAGGAATATGATGCGCTTTCTCAAGGGGTGGATATTGCTGTTCGAGGATCACTTATATTGTTGTGGATCCAACAGCTGAAGCCTGCCATGTCGCAATTGACTGTGCTATTACAGAAGTTGAGCTAGAGGGATACTATGTCAGCATTATTGAAGCCGCTAACTGAATCGATATCTATGTTGATTATGTTGCTTTTTTTGTTTCTTCTGATGGTGGTAATTGAAGGGGTGGCCAAGCAATCAAGGCAGTTTCTGTCGACTGTTTTTTTGTTTCTTATCCTGGTCATTGTAACAAAGCACCTAGTTGAGGCATTTACACTAATGAAAGAGCTCGCTTCCATTTTTTCGCATTTTTTTTTAGGATTCATTCCTCTAGTGAGCACCGTGCTTGTTATTGTCCAGTCAGTTATATCCTTTGTTGCGTGGAGTCCGGCAATTGTGTTTGTGCTACAACTGCTTGTCTATGTATGTGACAAGCTATTGATTCCCTCACTTTTTATGGCGCTTGTGTTCGATGCCTGTTCGAGATTGTATCCACAAGTATCCTTTTTAAAGATTGCCGAGTTGATTCGAAAAACGGTATTCAGTATCATCGCAGCTTCAATTTTACTACTTTCTTCTATATTAACGTTTTCAAGTGTGGCCTTCTTTTCCATTCAGGAGACACTCTCTACACCATTAAAAAAGGTAATTGAACAAAATGTTCCGATTATCGGCTCGCTTCTAGTAGAAGGAATGTCTCTATTGAAGAACTTTCAATCGACTGCCACGACGATTACAGGCTTTACTACCATTACAGCACTCGTTCTCATGTCATTTTACCCGGCTGCTACCTTGTTAATTAAAGCCTTTACGTTTAAGCTGGCTGGAGCAATTGCAGAGCCGTTTGTGGATTCCCGTATAAGCCACCTGCTCGATGACATCGGTAAAACGCTTTTCATCCTTTGTGCTATAGGACTAGTATTAGCGATCGGCTTTATTGTGATCTGGCTTATTTTATTCTTCATTGTTCAAATTGGAACGGGGAAATCGCTATGACCGAGTTGTTATATATCATTATTTTCTCTGTTGTTCTCCAAGCAATACTAGGGGAAGAGGACTTTACTACCTTTGTGAAACTAGCGATATTTTTATGGATGTTTGAATTTATTGCAAGCAATATCAAGTATATTGGCGCAATATTTCTCATAGGATAAGTTGACAGAAAGGGGGCAAGCAATATGTGGCAACAAAAAAGGCGAACATAATCGCGTTGCTTGTCATGGCCCTCGTCGGTTTTATGCTTCTAAAACAAGACTCAAGCCCATCACAACAGCAATCGATTGAGGAGCAACTGGCTGCAACGCTGGCAAAAATTGAAGGTGTTGGACAAGTATCCGTATATCTCCATACGGACGCGTCAAAGGAGTCATCATTATTTTCATTCAGCGGAGATAAAGACACTTCGACGTACACAGGGGTTTTAATCGTTTCCGAAGGTGCGGGTTCACCTTCAGTGAAGAGAAAATTGGTGCAGACAGTCAGTTCAGTCCTCCAATTATCTCCACATCGAATAGTTATTTTACCTATGGAAAAGGGGGAGCTTCATGAAAGTTAAAAAGAGAACGGTTTGGTTTTTGACACTAGTGTGTCTAACGGCGGTGATATCGGTCTATTATTTATTTGAAAAACCGAGTGATTTTAGTTTTACAACAATCTTTACAGATGATTCGTTAGATGGTGCAATCCTGACAGGGGTTGATGAAGCAGAAACAACACAAACGGATAGCTATGCATTTGAAGAATTCCGTCTGGAAATGAGCAATGAGCGCAGTCAGCTGAGAGAACAATTGACTCAGAAGATGGCTTCAGATGAATACACAGCTGAGGAAAAAAGCGCTGCATTTGATGAAATGAATGCTTTGATCGAACAGGAATCAAACGAAGCAATGCTTGAAATGCTCGTCAAATCGCTTGGTTATTCAGATGCACTAGTTCGCATTGATGACAAAAAAGTAAACGTTACAGTTATGTCAGAAGAGATGTCAAAGCAGCAGGCGAATGAAATTGTTCATCTTGTAATGACGGAACTTGATTCTAGCATTCAGGTATCTGTCGATAATTCTCCTAAGTACTACTAAATATAGAAAAAAGTAAATTGCATCTCTCGCGAATGTGTTATATAGCAGAGGATGCAATTTTGCATACAAAATGTAAGCGTTTGTACTAACTTATGTGTTATTTTTTTTATTTTAGAAATACCTATTTCAAAATAGCCCATTTAATTATAAAATAGATGTCGTAGTTTATAAATTACATACAAGGGAGAGTTATGAATGTTCAAAATCCAAGAAATCCGTGAAATCATTAAACTAGTGGATGCTTCTTCAATCGATGAGTTCGTATATGAAGCTGATGGATCAAAAGTGAAGCTTAAGAAAAATGGTGGTACTGTAGAAGTAGTTGCACCTAAAGCGGCGGCTCCGGCACCTACTCCTGTTGTAGAACAAGAACAAGCAGCACCGGCACCTGCTCCAGTAAAAGAGGAAGCAGCACCAGCAGCTCCAGTAGCAGCAGACGCGGATCTTCACAAAATTACTTCACCGATGGTAGGTACATTCTATCAAGCTCCATCACCGGATGCATCTGCGTACGTAAAAGTAGGGGACAAAGTGGGTGACGAAACAATCGTATGTATCGTCGAAGCAATGAAATTATTTAACGAAATCGAAGCTGAAATAAAAGGCGAAATCGTAGAAGTATTAGTGAAAGACGGCCAATTGGTAGAGTACGGCCAACCATTATTCTTAGTAAAACCTGAGTAAGGAGCGCTGCTAACATGAAAAAAGTATTAATTGCAAACCGTGGTGAAATCGCAGTACGTATTATTCGTGCATGTAAAGAATTAGATATTCAAACAGTTGCAGTATATTCAGAAGCAGATGCAGAGGCTCTTCATGTAAAATTAGCTGACGAAGCATATTGTATCGGTCCAAAATTATCAAAAGACTCGTATTTAAGTTTTCCTGCTGTATTAGGTGTGGCTCAAAAGACAGGTGCTGATGGTATTCACCCTGGCTATGGCTTCCTAGCGGAAAATGCTGATTTTGCAGAGGCTTGTGAAAACGCCGGAATCAAATTCATCGGCCCATCATCACATTCTATTAAAATCATGGGAATTAAGGACGTTGCACGTACAGAGATGGAAAAGGCGGACGTTCCGCTTGTTCCTGGTACAGGCATTGTACCTGATATTGAAACAGCAAAACAATGGGCAAACGAAATTGGATACCCTGTCATTATTAAAGCTACTGCTGGCGGCGGTGGTAAAGGTATTCGTGTTGCCCGTACGGAAGAGGACCTTGTAAAAGGCATTGAAATTACGCAAAAAGAAGCCGCTGCCGCATTCGGTAACCCGGGCGTCTATTTAGAGAAATTCATTGAATACTTCCGTCACTGTGAAATTCAAGTGTTAGCGGATGGCCATGGCAATGTCGTGCATCTTGGTGAACGTGATTGTACAGTACAACGCCGTATGCAAAAGCTTGTTGAAGAAGCTCCATCTCCAGCGTTATCACCAGAACGCCGCGCAGAGATGGGCGAAGCAGCTGTTAAAGCTGCCCTAGCTTGTAACTATGAAGGTGCAGGTACAATTGAGTTTATCTATGATTACCAAGATGACAAATTCTACTTCATGGAAATGAATACACGTATCCAAGTAGAGCATCCTGTTACAGAAATGATTACAGGTGTAGACCTTGTTCAACAACAGCTGAAAATTGCTGCAGGCGCTGAGCTTCCGTTTAAACAAGAAGACATTAAAATTAATGGCTGGGCAATCGAGTGTCGAATCAATGCTGAAAATGCATATAAAAACTTCATGCCTTCAGCAGGTACAGTAGACACTTATATTACACCAGGCGGCTATGGTGTACGTATCGACTCAGCTGTATATGCTGGCTATACAATCCCTCCATACTACGATTCAATGGTGGCGAAGCTGATCGTTCATGCAGATACGCGTGAAGAAGCGATCGCGAAAATGAATCGTGCACTTTCTGAGTTCGAAGTATCAGGACCTGGAATCCATACAACGATTCCATTCCACCTGGCGCTGATGAACAACGAAGTATTCAAATCTGCGAAGTTCAATACGAAGTTCCTAGAAGAGAACGATGTATTGGGTATAGCTGAAAAAGCGAAATAATCACCTTAATGAAGCTGTCCGGAAAGTTAAAACTTTCTGGGCAGCTTTGTGTTTTCTTAATAAATACCTGCTGCCTCTCCAGCAGGGACGAAAAAATGGAATGTTTCCTTTACCGCTATAGAGAAATGGTGAAACGTTTTGAAAATACCTTTTTTCCTTTGAAAAGAAGTCTAGTATGTCCTGACATACCAACTTTCTAGAAGAAAGGGAGACTTTCAAATAAGGCGGGGTTTTCATCTCACATTATCAGAAAAATGGTGTATAATAGGGATGCGAGAAAGTAGAAATTTGACTGTATACGACCGGATTCATCCGGTTATTGTAAAGAGAGGATGTTAATTATGGCTGAAAAACAACCGACATCATTTGTACAACCTACACCAACAGGGAAAGAGGAGCTTGGCCGCATTGAGGTAGCTTCAGAAGTGCTGGAAGTTATAGCGGGCATCGCGACTACTGAGGTCGAAGGTGTGGCTGCGACACGCGGCAATTTTGCGTCTGGGGTTGTAGAGCGCTTTGGCAAAAAAGTGCACTCTAAGGGCATTAAAGCGTCAATGACAGATGAAGGACGAATTGCAGTTGATGTATTTTGTTCGGTGAAATATGGTTATTCCATTCCAAAAATAGCAAAAGGCGTCCAGACATCTATCCGACAAGCTATTCTAAATATGACAGCGATTGAAACAAATGAAGTGAATGTACATATTACAGGCATTCAGTTCGAAAAAGAAGAGGCATAAGCATAAAACATAAGAGTAGGAAATGTTGCACTATAACATTCCTGCTCTTTTTCTTTTTTGCTTATGAAGAGTCAGGGTAAACTGCGGAGTATGACGTTTTTGTTTAGGATATTCAGGGAAAGCACATTATGTATGGAAATTGACGAAAGGGTTGATGACACATGAAATTTTCAGTGCTACATCGTCACGAACAAATAGATCGAGCATCTGATGAAACTTTTGATTTACTTGTTATTGGAGGCGGCATTACAGGGGCGGGTATCGCACTTGATGCAGCAGCTCGCGGATTATCGGTTGTGCTATTAGAAATGCAGGATTTTGCAGAAGGTACATCCAGCCGTTCAACAAAGCTAGTGCATGGGGGGCTTCGTTATCTAAAGCAATTTGAAATAAAGGAAGTAGCAGAGTTAGGACGTGAGCGAGCGATTGTATATGAGAATGGTCCGCATGTCACAACACCTGTATGGATGCTCCTTCCATTTCATAAAGGAGGAACGTTCGGGAAATTTACTACTGCACTTGGATTAAAGGTGTATGATGTACTGGCTGGAGTGAAAAAGGGTGAACGACGCTTTATGCTTTCAAAAGAAGAGACAATGGAGAGAGAGCCGCTTGTAAAAAGAGATGAGCTGCTAGGCGGCGGTGTTTATGTAGAATACCGTACAGATGATGCCCGCTTAACTATTGAAGTGCTCAAGGCGGCAAATGAACGAGGAGCAGTCCTTTTTAATTATATGAAAGCTGTAGACATTAATACAAATAACCTTGCGTTTAAAGAGGTAGCAGCAGAGGATGTACTCACTGGTAATCGCCATACATTCAAAGCGAGAAAAATCGTTAATGCAGCGGGGCCATGGGTGGATGAAGTCCGCAAGATGGACGGAGAAGTAACCGGAAAGCATCTGATTCTATCAAAAGGGGTCCATGTCGTATTCGATCAAGCAGACTTCCCGCTAAAACAAGCCATTTATTTTGATACGCAAGATGGGCGAATGGTATTTGCTATTCCACGAGAAGGCAAAACTTATGTAGGAACAACTGACACGTTCCATGAAGGTGATCCAAAAGATATGAAAGCTGAACAGTCTGATATTGATTATCTACTTAACGCGATTGCCTACATGTTCCCGACGACCAATTTAACACAGGAACATATCGAATCTACATGGGCAGGGGTACGTCCGCTGATTCATGAAGAAGGAAAAGACCCTTCTGAAATATCCCGGAAAGATGAAATTTGGCAATCTTCCACAGGTGTTATTACAATTGCGGGCGGAAAGCTGACAGGATACCGTAAAATGGCTGAAAAAATTGTCGATTTGATCGTAAAACAGCTAGAAGGCGAATACGGTAAAACATACCGAGCATGCTCAACGAAAAAAATTCCGATTTCAGGTGGAGACTTAAGCGGGTCGAAGCATTTTGAAACATATATTCAACAGAGTATTCAAAAAGGAAGAGCACAAGGACTGACTGAGAAGGAAAGTGAGCGCCTGGCAAGGTTATATGGTACGAATATTGATCTGGTATTGAACTATATTAAAGGTGCAGCTAGCTTACCTAGCATGCTTTATGCACAACTTCTTTACGGTATTCATCATGAAAGTGTAGCAAAGCCAGTAGACTTCTTTATTAGAAGAACGGGCGCACTGTTCTTCGATATCGCTACTGTGGAAGCTCATAAAGATGCGGTTATTGATGAGATGCAGCGTATCCTCGGCTGGAAGGAAGA
>JAPSKP010000066.1:14755-17998 GCA_031181585.1 Lysinibacillus sp. | reverse complement strand
TGCATCGGCTGGTGGCAGCCATACTGCTGGTGATGGAACATCGGCTGGTGGCAATCATATGCCGGCTGCTGGAACATCGGCTGATTGCATCCACATGGTGATGGATGATGCATTGGCGGGTGATGCATTGGTGGATGGTACATCATTGGCTGCTGGTATTCTTCGTGTTCATATGGTATCTCCTCAAAAGGCATTTGTTCTACGGACTCATCAGTAGTAGACTCTTCGAACACCGGCTGCTGCTGCATGGGTTGTTGTACTGGCTGTTGAAGTATTGGCTGTTGAAGTATCGGCTGTTGGTAAACAGGCATTTGATAGATCGGCTGCTGGTAGGTTGGCATATAGGCCATCTGGTATATAGATGGCATAAAGGCGTATGGATTATAGGTTGGTTCCGGCTGAGGCTCAGGCATTGGCATTGGCTGTGGTTGAGGCATCGGCTGTGGTACCTCTGCCGGTTCCTCCACATATTGCAATTCTTTAGTAGGCTTCCACTCCATTTCCTTCTCCTTCATCTCATGGACTACTTTACTTTTGTCTCCTTTAACGGCTTCCTTGCCAGTCATGCCGCTTTTTTCCGGAAGGAAGATTTCCATTCCAGGCACAATATAATCAGGATTCGCTAGTTGCGCATTCAGTCGCTTCAATTCATCAAAACCAATCCCATACTGTTTTGCGATTTTCCACAAGGTATCGCCCTTTTGCACAATATGAACTCGCATGCATTGCCTCCTTTTCTCGCTATAGCATATGCCTACATCTAAAAAACGACACAATTTTTGGGCGCAACGACAACTGTCATGATACACTATGCTTACAGCAATTGTTTTTTGACATACAGAGGTGATATATATGAAGAAATTGCTGGGGGAGGAGCGCCGTCTTAAGCTTCTAACTTTATTAAAACAACAGCAAAGGCCAATAACTGGCACTGATTTAGCAAAGCATACAAATGTATCGCGTCAAGTGATTGTAAACGATATGAATCTCTTGAAGGCCCGGAATGAACCGATTGTTGCAACAAGCCAAGGCTACCTGTATATGGAGGAGCAGCGTACAGGCATTTTCGAGCGGAAGATTGTCTGCATGCATACAGGTGAACAGACACGGGAAGAGCTTTACACAATTGTCGATTGCGGTGTCACAGTGGAAAATGTCATTATTGAGCATGCGGTATACGGAGAAATTACGGCGTCCATCCTTGTATCCAATCGGCTTGAGGTTGACCTCTTTTTAGACAAATTAGCGGAAACGAATGCAAACTTTTTATCTGCCCTTACAGGCGGAACACACCTTCATGTAATTTCCGCATCAAGCGAGGATTTACTTGATAAAGCGGTAGACAGGCTCCGAGAAAAAGGGATTCTGGTGGAAAATTAAAAGAGATTGCCATGCTATTACGCTGGCAATCTCTTTTATTTAACTACTCATTAACTTTAAAAGGCATAAATCAAAGCCATTTTGTTCTTTCATATTGAAAAGCTATTCAATCAATCGTAGTTTTTATCTTTTCAATAATTTTATTATAAATTGGCTTCATATGCTCTTCCTTGGAATACTCATTCACTTCACTGATCGGCAGCCATGCAACTCCGCTATTTTCTGCTTCTGCAACCTGTAGAGACTGTGTTTCATCCGCTTCAATTAAATAAGCTACATTTAAATGAAGATGCGGTGTGATAAAACGACCTTTCTTCATATGTCCTACAACCGTCAGTACATCGAGTGAAAAAATATCTGTTGTAAGCGGTGTTCCTTTGATTCCTGTTTCCTCTTCAACTTCCCGCAATGCCACTGCTAGGAAATCAGTTTCTCCATCAGCATGTCCACCTGTCCAGCTCCATGACTGATAAATATTATGATGTACCATTAAAACTTTTGAACGGTCCGGATTCACGACAAAGCCTGAGCATGTCATATGGGCGATTGGATTGTTTCTCGTCAATACATCCTCAAATGTGTCCAAGCATGTGCTTATGACCTGTTGGTCTGCCGCTTCCTGCTCATTATATGGCGAATAGTTTAATAGTTGTTGCTTCCAGTCCATACGTGCTGCCACCTTTTCATCATAGTTCCCCTATTATATCACGATAAAAAGCGGGCACGCTCCTCCTTAGTCGGCAGCATACAGGCTTCTTTCTTTCCAAACAATCTGTAGCGGTTTTTAGCAAATAGATCATACAATGGGTCACGTAAAGGTTTTGGGATAATGATACCAATATATAAAACTGACCATAACCCCTTCAGCCTTTTCGCAATACGAAGAGCAGCTGTTGATTTTGTATAAGCTTTATCTTCCTCAATAAGCACAAGACTATCAATTCCTTGAAGTTTGTGGCGGGTAACAAGCTCTTGTCCTATATCACTTTGAAGTGATGCGAACTTAAAAGCACCGTTGTCCCGCTTCATGATGAATTGCACACTGGCATCACAGAAATTACATATACCGTCAAATAAAATGATTCGCATCTAATCCCCTCATTCCGGTGTGTTATATGTATAGTATGTACCAAGTGATTTCACGGAGCAACCGAGAGCCCTCAGCTCATCCACAGCTCCCTTCATCATTGACTGTTCTTCATCTGCCAACACGTCGATAATGAAGAAGTAATCTCCTAACCCTGTTTTAAGTGGACGCGATTCAATCTTACTCAAATTCAGCTTCCGCCAGGCAAATACAGATAATACCTGATGTAAAGCTCCGGACCCATCCGTTGGCAATGTCAGCATAAATGTTGTCTTTGGTCCGCTGCTTGCCTGTTCTTTTGGCATTCTGCTATTTTCCTTCGATAAAACAAAAAAACGCGTATGATTGAAGTGAAAATCATGAATATTCTGCTCTACAACCTCTAGTCCATACCTTTCAGCTGCGGAATAATTGCCAATCGCGGCAATGCATTCATCCGGTGATTCAGACACGAGTTTTGCAGCAGCAGCGGTAGATGAATACTGATTAAGAGGGACTCCACCGAAATTATAAAACAAATATTTATGACATTGGGCAAGTGCATGCGGGTGTGAATAAATGGCTTTAATATTTTTCCATTGGTCGACTTGATTTTTATGTACCATCAAATGCTGTTGAATTTTCGATAAAACTTCTGCCGTAACGTATAGATTGGCCTCGTGGAATAAATAATCCACCGTTAAGGGGACAGAACCTTCTAGCGCGTTTTCAATCGGGACGACCGCTAAATCAACTTTCCCATCGGATACTGCCTCGATACATTCTGGTATGGTTGA
>JAPSKP010000066.1:0-14655 GCA_031181585.1 Lysinibacillus sp. | reverse complement strand
ACTTCTTTTACAGCGTCCCAAATAGAGGCGACCTGTCCACTTTGAAGCAATTGCTTCGCTTCTAATGTTTTTTGCATCGCGTCTGTCAGTACATCTTCACGCACTAAATAATACCGTTGATTAGCAACGTTTTTCATACTCTTCCCTCCAAAGCTAAAACCTTAGTCAATAAATTCAAATTCAAATTCTAATAGGCGTACCGTATCACCATCAGTTGCACCACGTTCACGCAGAGCCTCGTCAACTCCCATGGCACGCAATTGACGTGCAAAGCGACGAATACCGTCTTCGCGGCTGAAGTCTGTCATTTTGAATAAACGTTCGATTGAACCGCCTGACAGGACAAATGCACCGTCGTCATCACGCGTGATGTCAAAATTATCCTTCTTCGATTCGTGTTTGTAAAGAACTGTTGCATCGGATTCTTCCTCTGTAATTTCATGAAGCTGGAATTCCGGCGTTACTTCCAACAAGTCAGCGATTTCAAATAATAATGGCTTTAGCCCTTGTCGGGAAACAGCTGAAATTGGGAATATTTTTACATCCTCTTTAACCTTCTTTTTAAACTCTTCCAAGTTTTCTTCAGCGCCCGGCATATCCATTTTGTTTGCAACAATAATTTGTGGACGTTCTGTTAAACGAAGGTTATACTCTTCCAGTTCTTTATTGATCGTTACGTAATCATCATATGGATCACGGCCTTCTATGCCGCTCATATCAATTACATGGACGATTACACGCGTGCGTTCAATATGTCGCAGGAACTGCATACCAAGACCTACACCTTGATGGGCTCCTTCAATCAGACCTGGCAGGTCAGCCATTGCAAAGCTTCGGCCATCTTCCGTTTCTACCATTCCTAAGTTCGGTACGATTGTTGTAAAATGATATGCGCCGATTTTCGGCTTCGCTGCCGATACAACAGAAAGCAGTGTTGACTTCCCAACAGAAGGGAATCCTACCAGCCCTACATCTGCCAATACTTTTAATTCTAAAATTACATCCAGTTCTTGACCCGGTTCACCTTTTTCAGCAAGCTCTGGGGCAGGGTTTGCTGGAGTTGCAAAGCGTGAATTCCCACGGCCTCCACGACCTGCTTTTGCGATGACAGCACGCTGGCCATCTTCTACTAAGTCTGCAATAACAGCCTTTGTTTCTGCGTTGATTACTACTGTCCCTGGCGGCACTTTAACAATCAGATCTTCTGCACGGCGTCCATGCATTCCTTTACTCATACCATGCTCGCCACGTTCGGCCTTGAAATGGCGCTTATAGCGGAAATCCATTAGCGTTCGAAGACCTTCGTCCACTACAAAGACAACATTTCCACCATGTCCTCCGTCTCCGCCGGCTGGTCCGCCATTTGGTACATATTTCTCACGGCGGAATGCAACCATTCCATCTCCGCCGTCTCCACCTTTAACGTATATCTTTACGTGATCGACAAACATTACTTCCACTCCCTATTTTGCATTGCTATTTTGAATGACACGGCTGTCTGTTCCAGCGTCTCTACATAGAATGCTTCCGTTTCTGTATGAAAATGCGGTATTTCTGTAAAGTTCCCGGTAAAATGAACGGTTATTTTCCATCCATCCGCAGCACCTGCAACTTCGATTTTCAAATATTGCTCTGAAAAAACATCTAATCGCTGATGTACATGAATAATTGTCTCTTCCAAGTATTCTACAATCGGCTCGTCCCATCGTTCGTTTAAGGATTCCGTTACATTGCTTGATAGGGTAATTAAAAATTCAGGGTGACGCCATTTTAGCGTCTGTAAAAATTCAACCGTCTTAGGCCATCCGATTTTCCCTAAACCTGAAAACTGCTGGCATTGCAGTGAAATTTCATTGATAAGCTCCTTTGCTTCTTCCACCCGACCTAGGTCAAGATTCATTTTAATCAAATGAAGCTGATTTAAAAAATCATGATTGGTAAAACGTAACACGTCTTTTACCGTAAACGACTGCCCCATACCTTCACTCACCCCACTACTGTTATCCTACATAGTATAACAATTTTTTAGTTACTTTTCCTTCAAAACGTAATACTTGGAACATTCCAATAATCCATGCAGGAAATCCTGCCTTTTCCAAAGAAAAGCATAGTTATGAGGTATCTCTATCATTTAAAAAATCCATCATTTCCTAGTTCTCAAAAAAAAGTAGACAAAGTCAAAACGACTTTGTCTACGTTTTTTTTATGCTTCTTGAGCTACTGGGTATACAGATACTTTTTTCTTATCGCGGCCCATGCGTTCGAATTTTACAACGCCATCAACTTTCGCGAATAGAGTATCGTCACCACCGCGGCCTACGTTTGTACCTGGGTAGATTTTTGTACCGCGTTGACGGTAAAGAATTGAACCACCAGTTACAAATTGACCGTCTGCACGTTTAGCACCAAGACGTTTCGCCTCAGAGTCACGACCGTTCTTTGTAGAACCTACACCTTTTTTAGATGCGAAGAACTGAAGATCTAAAGTTAGTAATAACATCTTTGTTCCACCTCCTACACCATTTTATATTTTAGTTCAATATAATCCGAATAGCTAGCAGTCATTGTGTAGAACTGTGTAACCATAGTATTCAGGATTACTTGTAGTTTATCGTCTGTTTCAGGATCGAGGTCATTCGGCAATTTTACAGATAAATAGCCGCCTTCAGCGCCCTGTTCGATTTGTGGCTGGATGCCTGTGATATGATGAATCGCATTTACTGCACCAAAGGCAACAGCAGAAGCACCAGCACATACAAGATCACGGCCATATACATCAGATAAGGCATGTCCTGAAATCTCAAATCCATACGATTTACGATTTTCATCGCTATAAATAGTTACCGTAATCATTCGGTTCACCTCACTGATTAAGCGTTGATTGCTTCAACAACTAATTTAGTGTATGGTTGACGGTGACCTTGTTTACGACGGTAGTTTTTCTTCGCTTTTAATTTAAAAACAGTAATTTTCTTTTGCTTGCCTTCTTTCACAACTTTCGCTGTTACAGTAGCGCCAGCAACAGTTGGAGCACCAACTTTAACTGTTTCTCCACCTACGAATAAAACTTTGTCAAAAGTAACGATTTCGTCAGCAGCTACACCTAGTTTTTCAACATAGATTTCTTGACCTGCTTCAACTTTGATTTGTTTACCACCAGTTTCGATAATTGCGTACATTAAAATGCACCTCCTCTAATAAACTAAGACTCGCCTGTTATTGAAAGGTGACCGCATTTCGCGGCTCTTAGGCACCTTGCCAGTGCGGTTGTAGCGGGTGCTACAAACAATAACATTAAAATACTACCACGCTCCGCCTTTCAAGTCAACCGATTCATTACAACTTTTTCAAATGCTGAACGGTACTTCCGGAATCTCCATTCGCCTATTACTTCGCTCCATAACAAGAGACTTAAGACAGCTAGGAAAATAGATTGTGGTAGCATTAGGAATGTTACTACCACTATTATAGTAATAAAACTTAAGGAAAGTGATATATAATACTCGTAAATCTTTTTCTTTGGGTTCATTTTCAATAAAAAATTACAAAGAATTTGTCCACCGTCAAGCGGATAAATAGGAAGTAAATTTACAAGAAGAAGGGTCAGTTGAATAATAGCAAATTCTTTCTGAAACAGAGTGGGTACAAATGAGCTGCCTGCATAGGCAACGAGTGTAAATAACGGTCCGCCTGCAGCGATCCACATAAGAGACGTATGGGACGGGGCTTGTCCTGTTGCAAATTGAATATTCGCCCCAAAAGGAAGCATGGTCACTCTTCTCACTTTCACCCCGCGAAGCCACGCAAAAAGAAGGTGACCTGCCTCGTGCCAAAGCAAAGACACGAGGACAAGGAAATAATGCGCTATATGTCCACTCAATGCCCATATAAGCAGCATTGCCAAAAACACCGGATGGATTCTTATATTACCCATATTGCTTTAGCCATTCGACCGTTTCTTCTAAGCTCAGCACCCGTCCGTTTTTTTCAATTTGGATGAATAATTCGCCCGCTTCCTTTACTCCGATGACCTCATCGGCTGCAACCGTACTGTACGGCAAATGATAAAAATCATCGATGAATCCAAACGTCACACTATATCCATCGTCGTAAGCAATAGAAAGGACTTTCCCTGTCCTTGCAGTATGCCCAGTATACACAATGACACCTGATTGTATTGCCGCAATTGTCACCGGCTCCTCATAGGCGAGCATGAATCCTTTATCATACCGTTTGATCGCTACAAATTTCACGAGCTCCCCCTTCGAAGTCGAGGCAACCTCCACCAGCTCTTCTTGTGAAAATAACTCACTTACTGTATGCCGCATCATTGTCATATGCTCCGTGCTATAAACAATTCGTGATATCACGTGCCTTACCGATTCATTAGAACTGTTCAAACCGATATAAATGACAACGCATAGAATAAGCGAGGTAAGCCATTGCCATGCTTTCATGTCACCATCCTTTTTATTATCATATGTCAGTAAGTACAAAAAAACGCCCTTTAGCTCATTACTAAAGGACGTTTCCTATTTATTTTGAGAAAATGGACTTTAACCTTGCAAAAACACCTTTGGACTCTTCCTCCAACTTCATCAGAGGAACAGATTCACCCAGGATTCTGCGGGCAATATTACGGTAGCCAAGAGACGCTCTATTATTTGGATCCATTACAATAGGCTCTCCCTTATTAGAAGAGCTGATGACATCTTCACTATCAATGACGATTCCAAGCAAGTCTATTGATAAATGCGAAGTTACCTCTGTAATATCCATCGTATCGCCACTGTCCATCAAATGCTTTCGAATTCGGTTGATAATCAGTTTAGGCGCTCCGATTGCTTCCTGCTCAAGTAATCCTATGATACGGTCAGCATCACGAACCGCAGAAATTTCAGGAGTTGTTACAACGATTGCCTGATCCGCTCCGGCAACAGCATTTTTATACCCCTGCTCAATACCCGCTGGACAGTCAATTAACACATAGTCAAATTCTTGTTTCAAGCCCTCAATCAGACTCTTCATCTGCTCTGGATTTACAGCGTTTTTATCAGTTGTTTGAGCAGCTGGTAATAAAAATAGTTTGTCATCGACACGCTTGTCTTTCACAAGCGCCTGGTTTGGCTTACAGCGGCCTTCCACTACATCGACTAGGTCATAAATAATACGATTTTCCAAACCTAGTACAACGTCTAGATTACGAAGGCCGATATCAGTATCTACTAAACATACTTTTTTCCCTTGAAGAGCCAATGCAGTTCCAAGATTAGCAGTTGTAGTTGTTTTACCGACCCCGCCTTTACCTGAAGTTATTACGATTGCTTCACCCACATTAGCTTCCCCCTTTAAATGTATTCAAAAATGGCCGAAGCTTTCTTATGTCCTGTACATGACTATAAGAAATTTCACCATATGAATTCAAATACGCGCATAGTTGTTCTCTATGCTTAAGTACAAATTGTTGCTCGTTGCTCATCATTTGTATCTGATCTGCGATTAACACATGTGTCGGCGCAAAAAAGGCAGCTGTGATGACCGCTTCCTTATTCCCTCCGGCTCCTGCATGCGCGATCCCCTTCAGCTTGCCGAGCACGTATATATTTCCACCTGCTTCAATTCGACCATTAGGATTTACATCCCCCACAATCACTATGTCTCCGGGAGAACGTACAATCTGTCCTGAGCGAATGATCCCTGCATAAATTTCACATTTTTGTTGTAAAATCCGCTGGTTGCTCTCTTCGGTTGTGAGCACATCACTTTGTACCTTTGAAACTCGCATCTTCCCTGTATTTTGTACAACTTCAGTCAGCTGCTTTCTTTGCTGTTCTGTACAATATCGATTCCCGAGGTGAAGCTGCACCTCTACTTTACCATCTATGCCACCTTCTGAAACTTTACGCTCCAGCTCTTCGACTAGCTCAGAATAAGCACATTGGTCATCCAGTCGGAGTACTAGTCCATCTTTTGTCCCCTTGATATGGACATACGACTTCTTCATAGTTAAAGTGACACCTCACGCTTCCATTTTATTATGTCATACTGCGTTCCCGCTCAAGCAGCCGTGCATTAATTAAATATTTAAATGCCCAGCCGAGCATAAGTAAAAATAAAAGGTTTGCCCCGATTGTTGGTAATAAGCGTCCATTTAAAAATTCCATAAATGGCATAGCCGTAAAATCGATGAGCAGGAAGAATTCATAGAGCAGGAACTCCATTCCAGCAACAAGCAGCACAGCAAGCACTGTCGTAATAAGCAAATGCTGATGGATAAATTTAATACTCCAACCTGCGATGAAGCATACTAATGGATATAGCACTGAATATAATCCAATAATATCAATGTAAAATACATCATACAAGAGTCCAAAAATCAGACCATAGATGACTGCACGTTTACGATTGTAATAAATAGAAATGAAGATTAAGTATAGTATTAGGAAACGTGGTACGAGATAGGCCGTATAGTCCTTAAAGTAAATTGGAGAAAACTTGGCAAATTCAGGTTCCAGCAAAAACAGCAGGACGGCGACGAATGGTATTAAATATCGGACCATTATTCGTCACCTTCTGCTTCTGTATTTTCATTTGTTAAATCATTATTCGTTCCTGCACCGTCCAGGCCATCAATTGATGTAATAGAACGCTCTGCAATAATTACTTCCTCTAATAGCGAGAAGTCTGCAGATGGTTTAACAAATGCCATTTTTGTCAGTCCGAAATCATCTGTCGTCACCTCAGTAATTTCGCCAATCGGAATACCTTTCGGGAAGATTCCCCCGAGACCAGAGGATACTACTTTTTCCCCAACCTCAATTTTTTTGCTGGAATCAATCCGTTTTAACACTAACTCGTTTCGTTCTGCATCGAAGCCTTCAACAAGTCCGTAAACATCCTCTTTTTCAGCTTGCACTAATGCAGATACACGGTAATTCGAATTATTTGTATATAAAAGTTCTACCTCAGAAGTATATGGCGTCACAAGAATAATTTTCCCGATAAGCCCACGAGCTGTCATAACAGCCATGTTTTTTTCCACGCCGTGCTTGGAACCTTTATTTAAAATGATTTTTTCTTCCCATTGATCAGGGTTTCTCGCAATGACCGTCGCATGGATTGGATTATAATCAAGCAGGCTCTGTTCTTTATCGCTAAGCTCCTGTAAATTGGCATTTTCCTTTTCCAAATTATGAACTTTCGTCTGCAGTACTGCAAACTCCTCCAAACGCATTTTCAATCGTTTATTTTCTTCATACGTATTCAATAATGATTCAATTCCGCTGAAAATACCTGTTATGTAATTTGTCGGCTTTGCTACAATACCCTGTGCAAAGCCGACTGTATCCTTAATAATCTGTTCTGGAAATGTCGCGTTCTGACGATCACGTAATGAGAAGCTAATCAATGCCACAAGGAAAATAACACTTACTAAAAGCACTATCAGTTTCTTATTTGAAAAATGTGGCATTGCCTATCCTCCTTATCCCTTCATTTGCTGGGAGCGAACTAAATCAATATGATCCAATGCCTTGCCAGTACCGATTGCTACACAATCAAGCGGCTCCTCGGCAATAAATACCGGCATTTGTGTTTCATCACTGATTACCTTATCAAGGTTACGAAGCAATGCGCCCCCACCTGTTAAAACAATCCCGCGTTCCATTACATCGGCTGATAATTCAGGAGGTGTTTGCTCTAGTGTCTTTTTCACGCCGTCGACAATCGCCGTAATGGCTTCACGTAAAGACTCTGAGATTTCCTTTGATGTAATTTCTATCGTTTTCGGCAAACCTGTTAAAAGGTCACGGCCGCGGATATCCATTTTTTCGTTTTCATTTTCTACACGTGCTGTACCAATTTCCATTTTGATAGCTTCAGCAGTGCGTTCACCAATTGTTAAATTATATGCTTTGCGGATGTACGTAATAATCGATTGATCCATTGCATCACCGCCGACACGTACTGACTCGCTCGTTACGATACCACCAAGTGAAATAACTGCTACTTCTGTTGTACCGCCCCCGATGTCAACAACCATCGAACCGGTAGGATCCCAAACAGGTAGATTTGCACCAATAGCTGCTGCAAATGGTTCCTCGATTGTAAACGCTTCTTTTGCACCAGCCTGGCGTGATGCATCAATAACCGCACGTTGTTCTACAGATGTAATACCATATGGTACACAAATCATTACATTAGGTTTTTTCCAGTTCGAACCTGATGTTTTCAACGCTTCATGCAAGTAATATTTAATCATCTCTGTTGTAATGTCGAAGTCTGCGATAACGCCGTCTTTCATCGGACGAATCGCGACGATTGAACCCGGTGTACGGCCAATCATATTTTTTGCATTATTCCCTACTGCCACAATGTCACCAGTCTTTGTATTTTTCGCTACTACAGAAGGTTCACGAAGAACGATTCCTTTTCCTTTAACGAAAACTAATGTATTCGCTGTGCCAAGATCAATCCCGACATCCTTATTTCCTAATCCAAACAAATTAAGTACTCCCTTTCTATACAAGCCGTTCTTATGAGTTAGCTGAAATCATACGCTCTATTATAGCGGATACAAGTTCAAAATTGTAGTGCCACACCACCCATTCCTGAACTTTTTGTCACAATTTCGCTACTAATAAAGTTTACCTCTTCTATTGTATTTGTATTTGTGAGATGAAACAAACAAAAAAGCTATGTAACTTTTAACAATTACATTGCAAATCTATGACGTTATTCATCCAAAAAAGGTTCGTTGTCACATTATCGTAATATAACAAAAAAACCACGCCCGGTAAACGACGTAGTTTTTCCTTTTAGCCCTAATATCTCCACCTGTGCATTTTCACGAAAAGAATACCATTTTCACAAACAGATTGCAGGTTGACCGCTCCTGAACACTCAAACTTAGAATTAATAAATAGATTATATTCTCATTATATTTTCCAGTTAAAAGTAAACGACAATTCTAAACATACCCTTTTTCTTTCATACTAATAAATTGATGGTCACCAATGATAATATGATCAATTAACTCAATACCAATAATGTGGCCTGCCTCCATCAGCCGTGTCGTCACTTCGATATCTTCCGGGCTTGGAGTGGGAATGCCGCTCGGGTGGTTATGGGCACAAATGATGGATGCGGCGGATCGTTTCACCGCCTCCCTGAAAATTTCCCTCGGGTGCACAATAGAGGCATTGAGACTGCCGATAAAAATTGTCTTTTTATGTAGCACCTGATTTTTCGTATTCAGGAAAAGAACGACAAAATGCTCCTGGGTAAGCGAAGACATATCAGGCATCAAATAATGGGCAGCATCGTCGGGGGAGCGGATTGTAAAGCGCTCATTCATCTCTTTCTGCGAGAGGCGGCGGCCAAGCTCAATCGCAGCTAATATGTGAACAGCTTTTACCTCTCCTACTCCTTTCACCGACATCATTTCCTCAATGGTGGCGTCCCTTAATGCATGGAGCTTTTCAAAACTCATCAGTATGCGATTGGCAAGCGCCAATACAGATTCCTCTTTTGTACCTGTACGAAGCAGGATAGCTAATAACTCTTGATTCGACAAACTTTGCGGTCCTTGCCGAATCAGCCTTTCTCTTGGCCGGTCTGCTTCATGGACATCACGGATTTTCAATTGTGAAACTGGTGAAAGCGTCAAATATGTCACTCCTTTAGATTGAAATATAATCCAGTGACAATAGCCTTTCTACTAAAGATGCTAACGGTAAACCAACAACGTTATTATAATCGCCCTCAATGCGATCCACGAAAAATACACCATCCGTTTGAATGCCGTATCCTCCTGCCTTATCGAACGGATCTCCAGATGCTACATACGCCTCTATCAAGGATTGTGGAACGTTTTTAAATACAACCTTTGTTTCTTCTACAAAGGTTGATTCTTTTCCATCAGGTGTTATGACAGCAACTGCCGTCAGCACTGCATGCGTTTTTCCCGACAGAGTTTGCAGATGCTGAACAGCCTCTTCTGGAGAGACAGGCTTATGCAGCAGACGGTCCTCATAGACGACAATTGTATCGGCCCCAATCACTGTCTTTTTTTGGCATTTTCTCGCTACATCTCTCGTTTTCAACAATGCTACCTCTGTTACATATTGCTGTACACGTTGTGCTGTTACACTTGTCTCCTCCACATCGCTTGTAACCACTTCAAATGGAATATGAAGCAACCCAAACAATTCTTTTCTGCGCGGCGATGCAGAAGCGAGTACAAATTCGTGTGTTGTAGTAAATTTCATGTTAGTCCCCCCTGAGCACTATCATAGCGGACAATTCAATTTTTGAAAAACCCTAACCATATGTCAAATTTTTATTTTCCCCATTTTTTATGAGTCAAATTTTATTTTTAAACAATCATTTTCTCCATAAAATTGCGCTAATGCAT
This sequence comes from Lysinibacillus sp., assembly GCA_031181585.1. Lineage (GTDB taxonomy): Bacteria > Bacillota > Bacilli > Bacillales_A > Planococcaceae > Lysinibacillus_B. The sequence goes on along the minus strand of JAPSKP010000066.1, from coordinate 4,241 downwards.
GCAGCCGAATGACATTCAGGTCATTCGAAAGAGGCGTAATGCTCTTGATAAAGGTAGTCCATTCCTCAGGAAGCTTTCCATCTTTGTCGGTTGCCTCAAAATTATTTTTCAGCTTATTTTCATCCTGTAAATAGGTTGGTATATCAGCAATTGTATTTTTTGAGCACCCATTGCTAGAAAACTGAAAGGATTTAGAGAAAGAAGCTGGAACCGTTTCTTCTGTCAATTTGGCCAGCGCAACTTTCGACCATACATAAAATGTGTCAGCTACCTGAATAACGACCGCTTTATTTAATGTAGGATTTTGTGCTAAAAAAGCCGAAGCGCTGTCGAACGTTGTAAAGGCTCCATACTGGCTTGCATAAAACCGTGCTGTTTGTTGCGGAGCTGCGTTTGTTTCTACAGTTTCCTCCTTTTCGCTCGCTTCCTGGACTTCGGCCGAATCGTTTGCCGTAATGAGAAAGAGAGCAAAAGCACCTACTCCTGCCAGCCCAATCAACATACCAAGAGCCGCAGCCCGGAAAATTTGTTTTGTACTGATGAATTGCTTTGAAAACATCGTCATCACCTCTAGCACAACAGTAACAAATAAAAATGAAAAAAGGACAGGAGCCTTGTCGCCCATGCCCTAAAATTTATCGACAAATTTTTTTACTTTTCGCGTAGAAGCTGCGCTCGTAATGCAGTAAGTAAATAGAGGGACCCCGTAACAAATTTGATACTGTGCTCGTCAACTGGCTCCAGCAAATACTTAACCGGATCATGTATAATTCGCCGATCAACTGCATGGCTTTTCTTAATTAAATCCTTCGCCTTCATTGCACGCTCGTTATCAAAACTCACAAAGGTAAATGTCGTGCTCACCGTTTCAAGCAGGCGAAGAGCCGTATCTACATCTTTTTCAGCAAGCATCCCGATGACAAATTCAATATTTTTACGTGGAAACTGTTCTCGAATCGTCGCCACAAGCCTCTCTACACTTGCAGGATTGTGAGCCCCGTCGAAGTATACATTCGGCAGCACCTCTTCAAATCTTCCGGCAAGTGTAGCATTGGCAACGCCTCTCTTTATCAGTTTGGCCTCCCCGCTGTTCCCTGTCAGCAAAAATGCCATGATGGCAAGTGCCATATTTTCTCCTTGATGAACACCCGGCAGCTTCCGTTCAAGGGATGTAACTTGGAGTTCAGGTGATATAAAACAATCGTTTTCCATCGTAAACTCCTCCCCCAGTATATAAAGAGACGCATTTTTGTTCACTGCCTCTTGCTTGACTATATTCAGAGCCTCCTCTGGAAGTTTTCCCACAACCACGGGTATACCTTGTTTTACAATACCTGCCTTATGTGCTGCAATCTCAGAGAGGGTATTTCCCAGGAAATTCGTATGTTCTAAAGAGATACTAGGGATCACGGATACGAGTGGAAGAATAACGTTTGTACTATCAAGGCGTCCTCCCATCCCTGCCTCAATAAGCGCAATATCAACCTTTTGCTTTTTAAAGTATAAAAAGGCGGCACACGTCAATAATTCAAAATCTGTGCACTTGCCGTCTAGACCGCTCTCTTTCATCTCTTGAAAGAGCGTATCCATCTCTTTAGGAGTTATTTTTTCACCGTTAATTTGTATTTGATCATGTACATCCAATATACAAGGGGACGTAAACTTCCCTACCGTTTTACCATGTTCACGAAGGATGGATTCCAAAAATGCTATAGTCGAGCCTTTTCCGTTTGTCCCAGCTACATGAATGCAGGCTGTATCTTGTTCAGGATGATTGAGTAAAGCAAGTGCCTGTTTCATGGCATCAAGACCAGGCTTTATTGCATTCTCACTGTTTACCTGCCATTTTTCCTTGTAATGTTCAAATCCTGTTATCATGTTCGTTCCTCCTAATAATTACACGCCTATGTCATTGCACTCTTTAGAAAGGCGAGAGGCTTTTGCTGTAAGAAGTTACAAAAGATCTTACTTCAGCTATAAAATAAAGAGATCCCGTAATAACGAGAAGATCGTCTTCTCCCATTCTATCTTGCAGCTCAAGGAGCAAGGAACGCCAGTCTTTTTCGACAAATTTACAACGATGCTTACTTTCCTCTGCCAGAACCTCTGCCTTAGCAGCACGTGGAAGATCAATTTCAGTAAAGTACATTTCACATGCCATACTTTCCATCAGCTGGATACTCACCTGATGGTCCTTATCCTGGAGGGCTGCATAGACAAACTTATATCGCTTGTCCGGCTCTGCTTGAGAGAGCGTTTGAAGTAAGGCGGCTGTTCCTTCAGGATTATGGGCCCCGTCAAGTATTATTTGAGGTGCTATCCGTTCAAAACGCCCTTCCCAACTAGCTTTCCCCAATCCTGCGCGAATTGTCTTTTCACTAATCAAAGGGTCATACAGGAGTGCTGCTGTAATGGCTAAAGCGGCATTATCCAGCTGATGAGCACCAGCCATCCTAACATAAATCTTCTCCATTTTCCTATCCAAAGCCTTATAAGTGAGCAATTGCCGCTCTGCTTGCTTTTCTAAATGAATTGTTTGATCTAACATATAAAGCGGTGCTTGACGCTCCTTTGCTTCCTTAGAGATCACTTCTCGTGCCTCTGCATCCCTAACTCCTACGACCACAGGCTTTCCTAACTTAATAATTCCCGCTTTTTCACCGGCGATTTCGGCAATCGTATCACCCAGCATATCTGTATGCTCCAGAGAAATTGTAGTGATGACGCTGACATCTGGAGTTAGCACATTTGTCGTATCAAGACGGCCGCCAATTCCTGTCTCAATAAGTGCTACATCCAATTTTACCTGTGCGAAATATTGGAACATAATCAATGTCATAAATTCAAAAAAGCTTGGGAACTTCCCATCTAATTGCCGATGAACAATTTCCACTATTTTATTAGCAAAGTACAAAAAGTCTTCATCTGCTATTTGTTTTTTGTTAATTGTAATCCGTTCATTTGGTCTCTCTAGATGGGGAGAAATGAAGGCGCCGACCTTCAAACCATGTTCCATCAGAATTTCCCTTGTTGCATTCAGCGTAGAGCCCTTTCCATTCGAACCTGCAAAGTGAATGAAGCGTGTAGAAGCCTCCGGGTTTCCTAACGCCGCTAAAATCTTTCGTGCTGACTCAAGCGGCTGCCCCTTATATTGGCTTGCCTTCAATGTAAAAATAAAATTCGTACAATCTTTCATTGTTTGAAACATCGTCAAGCCTCCCAGCGATTGATTATATGTATTATGTATTTGGCATGGCGCCATCGATGATTTTGTCCGTTAATCCTTTCACATTGTCTAATAATCAGGTCAATTTGTCTAGAAACAAATGAAAGGGAAATGCCGGATTGGCATCTCCCTATTTACTACATATTTTTCAGTTCAGCTAGACGCTTCTCAACTGTTGTGTATTTCTCTTCATAATCCGCAAGCTTTTCTCGTTCAGCATTCACTAATGCTTCCGGTGCTTTTGAAACAAATTTTTCGTTTGAAAGCTTACCTGTTACTAATTTAACTTCCTTCGCCCACTTTTCAAGCTCTTTTTGTAAACGTGCGATTTCCTCTTCAACGTTTATTAAACCTGCTAGTGGTAAGAACAATTCTGCTCCGGAAACAACGGCTGACATCGTTTGGCCCGGTGCTTCAATACCTACACCGATTTCAAGTGTTTCTGGATTACAGAATTTTTCGATGTATGCTTTATTTGCTTCAAGTACTAATGCTGTCGCTTCGTCCTTCGCTGAAATATAAAGCGGTACTTGCTTACTCATCGGTGTATTTACTTCCGCACGGATGTTACGTACAGAACGGATGATATCCATTAACAGCTTCATATCGCCGGCTTCCGCCTCAAAGTCAAATTCAGGGCGTACTGTTGGCCAAGCTGCAACTGTAATAGACTCTCCTTCATGCGGCAAATGCTGCCAGATTTCCTCTGTAACAAACGGCATAAATGGATGTAGCAGACGCATTGTTTGATCTAGTACATACGCTAAAACAGAGCGTGTCGTTTTCTTCGCTGCTTCATCTTCACCGTAAAGAGGCAATTTCGCCATTTCGATATACCATGAGCAGAAATCATCCCAAATAAAGTTATACAGCTCGCGGCCTACTTCGCCGAATTCATATTTATCGGACAATGCTGTTACGCGTTCAATCGTATTGTTTAAACGAGATAGAATCCATTTATCCGCTACAGATAAATCACCTGACAAATCGATTTCCTCGTATGACATGCCTTCCA
>JAPSKP010000008.1 GCA_031181585.1 Lysinibacillus sp. | reverse complement strand
GTTCACTACGAACGTTCATTCCTGTATATTAAATATATACCAATAGATGGAGGGTAAATAATGAATTCGATTGATTTAATTCTTTTAAATTTCAATGAAGTACGAAGAAGAAGTATTAAGCTTTGGACTTCTATTCCTCAAGAAAAATTACATTGGAAACCCGATGATGAAGCAATGACTTGTATTGAGATGATTAGGCATGTTCTTGAAAGTGAACATTATTACCACCTAGCTATTCAAAATCGTGGAAGTCTGGAAGTATTCGATTCTCCTTTCGAACAACAACCTTTTTCCACTGTAAACGCTGAATTAGATTTTGCTGAACCGTTTAGAAATGACTTCTTAGAAACTATTAAGTCATTTTCAGAAGAAGATCTACTAAACATTAAAATTGATCGTTCCGAATCAGGTTACATAAGAAGTTTAGGCGACATGCTGCTAAGAGTAGCCTATCATGAGTCAGTTCATACTGGCCAATTGCTGGATTACTTAAGAACGGCAAAGGTTCCAAGAATAAGAGTTTGGGATTGAGTTTAGATAGGTGATACACCTTTTTTATTCGTTACTACGGTATATGTTTCTGATACAGAAAAGCACCCCATTATTGAAGTTGAATTCCATTAAAAAATGTACATGTACAACGTTAATAAATTTGCTATATACACGTTTTATTCAGATAACACCCTTACAGCGTTTTCGACAAAATCTTGAAAAGTTTCATTGTGCCTCTCTTTATATTCCTTTACATAAAAAGCTGTATAAACAATGTTCCACTAAAAAAGCCGTAAATGTCGATTCAACAACATTTACGGCTTTTGAATGTGCACCGAAACTTGCATTAATAATATATTCCCTTTATAAATCAATGATGTTATCAAAGGGTGCAACTTTTCCGTTAATTAAAACCTTAACTTTTGCATTTCCAGGATTCATTTCATATATGTACTGTTTTAATTCCGTATTATCTTGATTTTCAGTATTAAAATTAATATTTAGTATGCCATTAATTACTTCTAATTCAGTAATTGTAAGCATTTCTGATGATTGAAAAATAATATAAGCATTCGTACCCTTTTTAATGAGTTGTAATTGGTGTTCCGTATTAATTACGTTTTGAACTTTATCAGGAATATCAAAAATTTGATCAACACTTACACTTGATGAATTACACGCTGCTAATATTAATATGAAGAATAGTATTAGACAAAATATTTTTTTTATAGTAATCACTCTCCAATAAGTAATCAAATAATTTCCGAATAGTAACTATTTCAACATATTTTTAAAAATACCTTCGCAATATAAATAAGGTCTCCGTGGTGTCGTTTGATAACATTTCGTAAAAGATTGTTATTCCACAATCTGGCCCGATTGCTGAAAAAGGCACAATTCCTCTTCAAGAATTGCACCCGATTGCTGAATATGGTTTTTGAACTATAGCTCCCGGTCTTAATAAGGAGTTTCTTTAGAAGTAATCATAGATATCAAGTGATAGCGGGGAAAAATCATTTTCTTTTTAATAATGCGAACAGGATGCCGAAAAAGCCGGCTCGGCGGTTCTGATGATTCAAGGATGACCCGGCCTTTCACCTTCCTGCGGATCCCTGTATCCGGCCCTTGATTCGAAGATAGTCAATCTCGCGCACTATTTATTAGTATGTAATTTACCCACGCAGGAAATATTCAATCTGTTTCCGTACTGCTGCTGGGGCAATTAGTTGAATATGTTCACCTTTATCGTTGCAGGTGAAAATTCCTTTGAAAACGTCGGGCATGGCATCGTACTGTTTCTCTAACTGTTCATGAAATTCTTTGAAACAAAAATAAGGATATTTTTCTAGCAAGTAGGGGATTAAAAAAGCTGACCGCAAGATTTCATATTCCTGATAATTATATGGTGTGCTTTCGGGACGCTTTTTTAAGATTTCCACCATCTTATTCATTAGAACAGCAACTTCTTTTTCGCTTGCGAAGGCAGCATATCCTCTAATGGCAGTAAGCCGCATATCCAAATATCGTTCTTTTTTATATGCTTTTAGAAAAAAGTCCTTTCCGTCCTCTGGCAAGTCAAATACTAATTGCTTTAATAAGGCATTGCGTTTGGCAATATCCTTTGTATTAAAATATGTTTCCATGTTTGTGTTCCTTTTGTCCATATATCTCACCTCCATTTATAAGCTGTGAAATTACAGCTTGTTTTCCGGATAGATTTGGTTCACATACGGTAAGGGAGCTTAATAGTTGCTGTGTTTCTGTTACCTCAAGAACATACCATTTTCTCTTTTTGTACTTACTAGAACCTTCGCACATAGTTATATATTCTTGATTGCAAATTATCTCTCCACTTGATTTTTTATTGTATATATTCTTTTCGATAGGAAGGTTATTAAAACCTCCATTCTAATTGCACTAAATAATCTGTTACTTTAAGTGCAAAGTTTCACAAACCCGCCTAAACTTTCTCCTGAAAATCTAGGTACTATTCAATAATATGGCCTGGTTGCGGAATAAAAGCTAAAAACGATACTTCTACTAAACTGCCCCGTAAGTACAATAAGGCTAGCTTAGAAAGAAGCTTTTAAATGCTGCGAAGGAGAGAACTTAATAACTATATTCGAAGAGATACTCAATAGTTACAAAACAATTACCATAAGATTTAACAACATGCATACTAAGGACACCACGTGGCAAACTAAAATCACAGAGGTGTATATTGTGATTAACAGCCCGAAGAAAAATTTAAGCGGTAACGTTCGTGATGAGCAAGCAGTAAGGAAGAATCAAGAGAGTTTGATCATGAACTTGCAAACGAACCCTTGAGTTTCCCTATTATTATTTAAACCTGGTCCTTTAGTTAAATAAGTTCAACAACTTCGTTAGTTGAACAACAAATGAAATTTTTATCATGCTAAACAATTATGAGAAATAAAAACACATTCAGGTTAGAATAGCCATCACTAAAACGGTTATCAATATAAGAAGGAGGTGGATGGATGAAAGAACGAATACTCAAGTGGTTGTTGGTTACGGGGTTTTTATTTTGTTTGCATATAACAGATATCATGACTGTTTATGCGAATGAGGGACCCTTGGCAGATGTATCGAGGCAATGGTTGAAAGCGGACCTACAAGCTGATCCGAAAGTACATTTACCTGACCTTAAAGGAGGATCTGAAAATTCCGGGCGGGATACTCAGCAGCCTGTTGACCTAAGAATTTTACAACAACGATATCCAGATATATTTTTTTTACAAGGTCCTACTGATCAAAAACGAGTTGCTTTAACTTTTGATGATGGTCCTGATCCACGTTTTTCAAATAATGTATTAGATGTATTAAAACAGTACAATGTACCAGCAACATTCTTCCTGTTAGGTTCAAAAGCCGTTGCTAACCCTGAAATTGTCAAGCGAATGCAAAACGAGGGTCATGTAATCGGAAACCATACCTACGCCCATCCTAACCTTGTCAAAGAATCTGACCTCGGAACCCTAGAGAGGGAAGTAACTAGAACTGAAGATGCTCTTAAAGACATTATTGGTTACCGGACAAAATTATTTAGACCACCATATGGTTTCCTATACAATGAATTAGTCGAGAAGCTTCGGGAAATGAACTATTACGTGATTGCCTGGTCGGTTGATTCGTTGGATTGGCAGGAAGATCCACCGGAAGTTATCGCTTCGAATGTAGTAGACAACATTCATCCAGGCGCGATTATTCTCATGCATGATGGGGCAGAATCGGGTGGAGATCGAACTAATACAATCGAATCGCTTCGTCAAATTATCCCAAAACTGCAAGACCAAGGCTACGAATTTGTCACAGTTCCAGAATTGTTGAATATTCCATTTAAGAAATAGAATGTATCTCTTACATTTACCTTTAATATTTGCTTTTTCTGTATTACTAATTATAAAAGGCACATTTATTCCATTAAAAAGACAAAGGAGACATATTCCCCACGCTAAAGGGAATATGTCTCCTTTTTTAAGACACTCAAACTCTCACCAATAATATCACTACCCCAGTCACTGATCACTGACACTCTATATAGTCGCTATTATTATTTTTCTTGTTCAACTAACCTGCCCTTTAGCTGAAGAAGGCACTTTTCCTTTTTCAAGAAAAGCGCCCGATTGTAGAATAAGCTACTGCATCATGTTTTCGGAATGTGCAGTATATAATACAGTAGAAGCAAAAGACTTTATATTTGACAAATTTTATTATTTATGCTATAATTTACTTTTAGCTATTTTTATTTTATAATGAGATTCTCCTGGCCAGGGGAATCTTATTTTTGTTTAAATAGGGGGATTATTGTATGGAACAAAATAAATCTAGCCTCACTTCTTTAATATCAGCTTTTGGGCGAGCATATCACAGTAGATTTGATACACCTAAAATTTTCGATGATTTTATTGCAAAGGATCTAATTTCTCAAAAGGAGTTTTCCGACATCAGTAAGAATATGATTCAAGGAATACAGTTTTTCAACAAAGAGATTGCACAGAGGTTTGAAGATAATCCAGATGAAATTCTAAAGTGGATTACACAAGTTCAACTTTCTCCTACTCCTTTGGCACGAGCGGCATATTGCGAAAAAGTATTAATGAATGAAATCAAATTGGGCGTAAAACAATATGTCATTCTTGGTGCTGGAATGGATACTTTTTGTTTTCGTAATGCCCAATTGAAAACAAGCTTAGAAATATTTGAAGTTGACTTACCAAGCACCCAAGAGTTTAAAATAGATCGGTTGGCAAATGCACAACTCGATATTCCAAACAATCTTCACTTTGTCCCCATGGATTTTACCAAACAATTTTCTGAAGAGAGATTGGTTAAACAAGGATTTGAAAATCAAAAAACCTTTTTTAGCCTTCTAGGGGTTTCATATTATTTAACCAAAGATGAATTCATAAATTTAATTAAGAATTTTTTTGCACAAGTCCCGTCAGGTAGTTCAATCGTGTTTGATTATGCAGACGAAACTTTATTCCACGAAAAAGGTTTATCTAACAGAGTAGAAAACATGGTGAAAATGGCATCTGCCAGTGGAGAATCTATGAAGTCATGTTTTATCTACACTGAAATCGAGAGCATGTTAGATGATTTAGGAATACTCATCTATGAACACTTATCTCCGGCTAATATAAATGAACTTTTCTTTGGAAACCGAACGGATTATTTGACCGCATTTGAAACGATTCATTATATTCATGCTGTGAAAAAATAACATGTCGATTAAATTTGCCGCTCATTCATATCTATGATTTGAGCGGTTTTTATTTTTTATACTTCCTGCACAATATGGTTCAAGTAAGCAATACCACTTTTGAAGGTAATAGCTAAAAAGACACAATTCCTTGTACTGAATTGCGTCCTTTTGTGGAAAATCAAGGATGTAATAAACAACATATGGTTAAGAAAGTATAGCCCGTTAAATCTATTATTTCTACTCCAATTCTGTTTGTTTCATATAATACTCCATCGCTTGATTAAGCCAGTTCTGTTCATCTTCTGTAAATGGAGAAGGTGTCATATCTTCAAAATCTTGAATATCTAGTTTTTTTACGTCAACTTCAGCTAGCTTTTTCATCAAATCGTCCCCAAAAAACATAAAAGAAGCTTCTAGATACGATTTAATCATTTCTTGTACTTTTAGATCCTCTACGGGTTTACCATAATGTTGTTTTACTTCTTTGGCAAATTGAATAAAGGTTTGATCCAATACGGCTTTTTCTTCGTCAGTTTTCTTTGACAACCCTTCCACTACTTCTGTCAGCATGGGCTGCTCCATCCATTCTTTATGGATATTTTCCATTTGTATGCCATGAATGAGGCTGAACAATATGGCGCTATCCACTTCCTCTACGCTCTCCAGCAACTTAGTAACTCTCTTGATAGCAGCCATTGATTGTTCGATGCTTTCTTTTTCTTTTTCTAATGCCTGTAAGTGTAGGGATAAAGCTTCATTTAATTCAAGGGTAAAACTCGATTCGTATAGCAAATTAGCGATTTTATCTAGACTATACCCTAGAAATTTTAGACTTAGAATTTTTTGTAAGGTTATTATATCTTGATAATTGTAAATGCGGTGCCCTGAAAATGGTTTCTTTTCGGGCCGTAATAAACCAATTTCATCATAGTAATGTAAAGTAGGAATAGATATTCCCGTCTTTTCTGAAAATTCTCCAATGGAGAATTTGTTATTCTTATTCATCAAAATTCCTCCCATCAATAGTATAAGTTCATTATAAAACCTCAAGTAACTATAGGTTCAAGAGGGGAATTTGAAAATAAAATAGTGCATGTAATCAATTATTGATGTATTGTTCCTATTCATTCTACGAACCGTACTCCATTTAATGGCCCCATTGTGGAACAAGAAAGTATCTTACCTATCTACACAGAAATTTGATCAAACTTTTTTATAAACGATTAGGCTTTATTATCCATTATCGAATTTTATTTTAAAGGCGCACTTGCAGCATACGGCAAAACAAAAAAGCATCTTGAAAGAATGGATTGGATACTACCCATTCTTTGGAGATGCTTTTTCGTATGGAAAGAACAGAAAGTGATGTAAAGTAAATCGGGTTTCACTTTTTCAAATTAAAGAGGAACCCCTCCTGAACAATCAAATCCCGCTATCCATGTACGATATTGTTTCGTCTGCCTTGTATCACATCAATTAGGTTTTGCGCTGCAAGCTTGCACATCCCTAGGCGTGTATCAATAGAGGAGCTGCCGATATGGGGCAGGGCCACCAGGTTTGGCAGTGTAAGCAGCTTATGATCAGGAGCGACCGGTTCTTCGGCAAATACATCCAGCCCGGCAGCATAAATATCCCCGTTCACAAGTGCGTCATATAAATCATCCTCATTCACGATGCCGCCGCGTGCCGTATTGATGAGAACGGCTGTTTTTTTCATCAGCTTTAACTCGCGGGCTGTGATCAAGTCTTTCGTTTCAGCGGAATAAGGCGTTAAGATGCATACAAAATCGGAAGCTTTCAATAATTCATCGAGTTCCTGATAGACGGCACCGAGTGTTTCTTCCGCTTCGTATTTACATGAGCGGTTGTAGTAGAGTACATTCATATTAAAGCCTTTTGCACGCTTTGCAACGGCTTGTCCGATGGCACCGAATCCAATGATCCCAAGGGTTGCGTGGTGAATATCCCGGCCGGTCAAACTGAATATCGACCAGGACTTCCATTCATTGTTGCGAAGGTGCTCGGAAGCTTCAGGAATTCTGCGTGCAGTGGCCATCAGGAGTGCAAAGGTCAGGTCTGCTGTCGTATCCGTTAAAATTCCAGGGGTGTTGGTGACGGTAATGTGTTTGGCCTTGGCCGCTTGCATATCAATATGATTAAATCCGACAGATAGTGTACTGACCACTTTTAGGTTTTTCGCTTTTTCTAGAAGGGTTGCATCGATTGTGTCAGTGATTAAGCAATACAGGGCATCGACGTTTTTAATCTCGCGTTCCAGTACTTCCCGCGGAACAGGCGTCTCTTCGGAGTCCCAACCCGAGACTTCAAAATGCGCCGAAAGCATGTCAACGGCTTCCTCAGGCAATCTGCGTGTTACATACAATAACGGTTTCATCTGTAACCTCCTTGATTATTCAGGCTATGCAAAAGTATCTTTGAACATTATTTTCTTTCCTTTTCTAAAGTAATTGAAAATCTATCTAAAATTGTAACATGACAAACCATAATTTGGCTGTTGAATAGTAGGATACAGGACACCGGTTAAAAAACATGCCAGATAGCACGATTCCTCTCCTGTTTACCTGATAATGTTCAAAGTCTATATTTCCCACATTTTCCTATGATACGGTTGAAAATATAGTATAGTTACTGTAAAAAGCCTAATGGATCGAGGGGAATGGAATAGATGAACATACTAGAAGTTGGGACAAAAATTAAGCAGATGCGGAAGAAAAACAAAATGTCGCAGGATGATTTAGCCACGCAGATCAATTTAACGAAAAGCCATATTTCAAAAATCGAAAACGGCAAGGCGACGCCGAGCCTGGCGACATTGTCCAAGATTGCGGAAATATTTGATGTACCGATGGCTTGGTTTGTGATTCAGGAGCAGTTTGACGGTATTTCCATTGTCTCTAAAAAAGAGCGCAATGAGACGGTGGAAACGAATGAACTCGGCTATCAATATGAGCTGCTCGCAAATAAAAGCTATATGAGTAATATCAATCCTTCTATTGTCACTGTACATAACGGGGCAGAAAATTTGGCGCCGTATACCCACGATAATGATGAATTTATTTATGTGATTTCCGGGAGCATCATCTTGAAATACGATAATAAATTTTACGAGTTGGAAGAGGGGGACTCCGCTTATTTTTCCGGGAAGAAAGAGCATATCTTTATTAACAACTCTACGGAAAACTCAAAAGTATTGACGATTTATGTTGAGGATTAAATATATTCGTTTAAACGTAAATATTATCGAAAATACAATTTTCTTGTTTACAATTATGTTCTGACAATTTACAATTGGTGTAATATCATTCAACTAAGTTGAATAGTATTACACTTTTTTAATTTGGGGGTATCGGGATGACTTCACGTATTAAAGGGTTTTATTTACTTTCCGTAGAAGAGCGAATCAAGCTGATCGCTGAGCAATCCAATTTAACAAATGAGGAAGTTGAAGCATTAAAAAGCGGACTTCCATTAGAGCTTGCGGATGCAATGGTTGAAAATGTTATTGGACATATTTCAGTGCCGCTGGGGGTAGCGGCCAATTTCAAGGTGAATGGCAAAGAGGTATTTATTCCGATGGCTACGGAGGAACCGTCAGTCATTGCTGCGGCCAGTAATGCCGCTCGTGCAGCATATGAGCTGGGCGGTATTTTTACTTCCAGCTCGGGGACAGTGATGCGCGGGCAGATCCAAGTATTGAATATTGATGACCCGCATGCAGCGAGAGCGAAAATTTTTGAACATAAAGATGAAATCATCGAGCACTGTAACGCAAAAGATCCGACGCTCGTAAAGTTGGGCGGCGGCGTAAAGGATGTAGAGGTGCACTTAATCGATACGGCAAAAGAAACAATGGTTGTCGTACATCTGATCGTCGATACGAAGGATGCGATGGGTGCAAACGCTGTCAATACGATGGCGGAATCCGTTTCACCATTGATCGAACGAATTACAAATGGCCGGGTCGTGCTGCGCATTATTTCAAATTTAGCAGATAAACGTATTGTGCGTGCACGTGGTGAATTCTCGACAGACATGCTCGGCGGTATTGAAGTTGCCAAAAATATTGTAAGTGCCTATGAATTTGCGGATGCGGATCCGTACCGGGCTGCCACGCATAATAAAGGGGTCATGAATGGTATTACCGCTGCGGTATTGGCATCGGGGAACGATACACGTGCTGTTGAGGCAGGGGCTCATGCTTATGCTGCCCGTTCCGGCAGATACCGTTCGTTAACGACATGGGAGCTGAATAAAGCAGGGAACCTAGTTGGTACGCTGGAATTGCCGTTAGCTGTCGGCATTGTCGGAGGGGCTACAAAGACTCACCCTGTGGCAAAAGCTGCGCTGAAAATTATGGGCGTGCAATCGGCAGAGGAACTGGCCAGCTACATTGCCGCGGTAGGATTAGTAGAAAACCTGGCAAGCTTACGGGCGCTTTCGGCAGAAGGCATCCAGTCCGGTCATATGCGTCTGCATGCGAAAAACCTAGCTGTGATGGCTGGTGCAACAGGCGATATTATTGACCGGGTCGTACAGCAGGCGGTGGAAGAAAAGGATTTCCGATATGATCGTGTTTTAGAGATTACAAACTCTCTACGAGGTGAGTAAAATATGGCGACTACTCAACATAATGAGCAAAAAAATCCAGATGATAAAAAGTTTATTGAGATTTTAGGGGACACGGTTTCCGGTAATCAGTTAATTATTTCGATTATTTTAAGTGTGGCAGCCAGCTTTCTAGGCTATCAGCTGGGCCAGTGGATATTTCCGAAGTTTGCAGAGCCGCAGATGATCAACTCGTATTCACTGCTGACAGGGATCGCCGGTATTTTGATCGTTGTCGCGATCAATACGATTCTTTTTAAACCGAAGCGTATTTTAGTAGAAGACGAGACATCCAGTCATTCCTTAAAGGAAGCGTTTGAAGATTTACAGATTGATATCGACGAGGAAATACGGTTAATCGAGGAAGACCCGGTGACAAAAAAAGAGCTCGAGGATTTTGGTGTGCTTTCCAGCCTGCAAAGCCTGAAAGGAGCGGATAAAAAATGAGTATTTATTTAACAGCGCTTCTTTTTGCCCTTTTAGGTGCGGCTATCTTTACCATCATCGGGCTTATTTCGGGCACGGACGAAACAGCGATTATGGTGCCGATCACATTGCTGGTAATCCTGCTGGGGGCGCCTCCTGAAGGTGTCTTTGCCTTCTTTATGGCAGGGGTACTGGCAAAGCATTTAACGCATGCTGTACCTACCGCGTTATTAGGGATTCCCGGTGATACCACGGCTGTCCCGTTAATCGATCACGCTAACACATTGCGCCGTTTGGGGATGCCGCACGTTGCCCTGCGCAAAATGATTTCCGGCGGTGTCATCGGTGCATTTATCGCACTACCGACGGCTGTCCTGTTAGGGCAGTTTTTGGGGCAATTTGCCGATTTCTTTAAATCTTCATCGGGCATTATTTTTACGCTTGCCGCAATTTTAATCGCGTTCTTCTCCAAGGGGAAATGGGCAAGTATTTTAATCATTATTCCATTTGCCTTTTTCATTAAAGCGTTAGACAGCGTCAGCTTTGCGATGCTGGATAAGCATTTAAGCATCACCTTCTTTTTAGGGATCGCTATTGGACCGATGTTTTGTAATATTTTGATGGCGGCATCTCCTGTTGCCAAAAATGATTTAACGCGGGCTAAGCCGAATGAATATAACCTTGCCCCGGAAACGAAATCGTGGAAAGGGTATTTCCCGAATCCATTTAAAATCTTATCGAAACGGCAGTCCATTTTTACGAGCATTACAACGTTTCTTTCCTCCCTCACATTCGTATTCAGTCCTGTAGGGATGACGTCTTTGATGGGTGAAATTGTCGGCTCCCGCACAAAAGGAGCCTATAAAAAATCAACAACGAGTCTTACGGTAATGAACGGTGTAACGGAGTCGACTTATATTGCTGAGGCTATTATTCCATTAATTGCATTCGGTATTCCGTTAAGCCCTGTAGCACTTGGACCGGCATCGCCATTGTTTAATGCACCGCCCGTGTTTACGGTAGAGCCTGTAAACAACCTGCACACGTTAATGTCTTCATGGGATTTCTTCATTTTCGGGTTGATCGGTATTAGTATCGGGGTGTTAATTGCCTATCCGTTTGCGATGAACTATGCCCGTAAAGCGTCTGTTTTGGTATTAAAATATATCAGCCAGGAAGCGATCGTAGCGATGTTCATCGGACTGGCGTTCTTGCTTGCCTATAACGAGGCACAGCTCGTCGGGGTTGTGTTAACATTCACCGTCGCAACTGTTGGTGGTTTATTGAACCGTATTTTAGGTGTCGGGGCTGGTGTCCAGTTCATGGTATTCTACGCATCAAGCTGGATTATGCTGCAGCTGTTCGGCATTTAGCGAAAGGGGGTATATCTGTATGACCTTACCAAAGGCAGTGGAAATAAGAGAAGTCGGCCCGCGTGACGGCTTACAAAACGAGAAAGTATTTATTCCAACTGATTTGAAAGTAGAATGGATCAACTTAATCAGCGAAACAGGCGTCCGGCACATCGAAGTATCCTCTTTTGTCAGTCCTAAATGGATACCGGCGCTGGCCGATCACAATGAAGTATTCGAACAAATCACACGTGATGAAAAAATAACGTATGCAGCGCTTGTGCCGAATCTGAAAGGGATGGAAGGGGCCGTCAAACAAAAGGTGGATGAAATCGCGCTATTTATCTCTGCTTCCGAGGAGCACAATCAACACAATGTGAATGCGTCCATCGACCAATCTCTGCAAAACTTAAAGGCGGTAGCTGAAGCAGCAAATCGTGAAGGCATACGACTACGAGGCTATATTTCGACTGTATTCGGCAGTCCGTTCGGTGACGAAGTAACGCTTCAGACAGTGAGGAAAATCATTGATGCGTATTTAGAGATGGGGGTTTTGGAAATCTCGCTCGGCGATACAATTGGCGTAGCAGACCCTGTGCAGGTAAAGGCTATTTTATCAGAGCTGCTCACTCAATATGACCGTGATTTATTTGCCCTTCATTTTCATGATACGTACGGCCGCGCGTTAGCGAATATATTTGCAGCACTTGAGTGCGGGATTACAAAATACGACAGTGCGATCGGCGGTTTGGGCGGCTGTCCTTATGTCCCGGGTGCAAGCGGTAATGTATCAACGAATGATTTAGTGAACTTCCTGCATCGTGTAGGCGTGCAGACAACTATTGATGAAGAAAAATTGTTTACCGCGACGCAGTTTTTACAGCAGGCAATGCGTAGACAGCCTGACAGTAAAGTGTATAAAGTGCAAAACAAGTAAGAAAAAGGATGTGGGGATTCTCTTCCCGCATCCTTTTTTCATGTATGCGTTCAAGGGATCTTATATTTTTGGGGGAGGATGCTGCTATAGTAGAAAAATAAAAATTGGATATTTGTGCTAAAATGCAAAAGGATAATAGGATTTTTAGAATAAGGAGAATGTTTGAATGAAGTTTTTTGTAGATGATGACCATTGGGATATAACAGGCTATGCAGAGGAGCTCAAAAAATTATTACCTCGATTTAATCAAGAGACAGCGGGCTTTTTAAAAAGCCATTCATTTCATGATGGGAAGGTTATTTCGCTGACGGTGTTAAATCAAGAAAATGGGAAAACGAAGGACCCCACGACAGTAAAAATGGTGATTGAACAGTATGAAGAGGGAGGAGGGACATATGAAATCCAATGGGTAAATGTTCGGAAGTTTTTTATGGACTATGATATCACTCGAAATGTCTACGGGAACAAGCCCCATGAAATTGTTTTTGGCGGCAGGAGAGGGCTTGATGAGTGGGGATATGATGAAATTCTTCCGTTGAGTAAAAAGAAATTACAGCATGAAATTCTATTATTTTCCCAAACGACAATCATCATCCACTGCTCGACTATTAAAATTAGAAAAATAAAAGCGTAAACGACATTGTTTACTAACAGAGTGTAAAATCACAATAATGTTATTTCACTAATAGGATTGTAAAGCTATATAGAAAACGAACGTCACAGATTGAAAAAAATCCTTTCCAAAAAAGGAAATCTACTTGTTACAATATAAGAAATAGTGCAAGTAATAGAAGGGGGTGAGCGTATGGTTTCTTCGAAGGATGTGGCGAAATATGCGGGGGTTTCGCAAACGACGGTGTCACGGGTATTAAATACGCCGGAGCTTGTAAAAAAGCCGACGTTAGAAAAGGTTTTAAAAGCGATCGAAGCGTTAAATTATGTACCGGATGCGAATGCCAGGTCGCTCGTACAGCAAAAGACAAAAACCATTGCCTTGTTATCCGGACCGCTGCATAACCCGTTTTTTGTGGATACAACAACAGCCATTGTGAATTATGCGACGGAAAAAGGGTATAAAGTAAATGTGCAGTTCGTGAACGATGAAAACTTAACAGAAGCGTATGCGACGGCAATCGGCACAAAGGTAGACGGCATTATTTTGTCGTGTATTTTGTATGATGACCCGATTTTTAATCGTCTGCAGGAGATGAATATTCCGTTTATTACGTATAACCGCAAGCATCGAAATAACGAGCAGTTTGTGGAAATCGATAATTTCGAGGCGGGGTATTTATCGGCAAAGCATGTCATCGAGCAGCAGCATACGAGGCTCAGCTGGGTAGGGGGGCCGCTGACTGTCAGTACATTTAAGCATCGTTATGAAGGGTTTTTGAAAGCTTGTGAGGATCATCAAATTGAACTTTCAGATGCCTATATTTTGCAGACGGATACATCCAAAAAGGGCTGTGAGGATGCGTTGGCCGCGCTGCTGGAGCTGGAGGAAAAACCAACTGCTATCTGCACGGGATCGGATTCGATTGCCTTGAATATTTTAGATCATGCAACACAGATTGGGGCCGCTGTACCGGATGACATCAGTATTGTCGGTATTGATAATGTGGAGCTGAGCCAGCATGGACGAATTCAATTAACGACAATCGGCAGTATCTCGGAGCATAACCTGGGGCTGCTCGCCATTGAGCGATTGATTGAATTGATAGAAAATAAAAAAAACTCTTGCATCAACATTACGGAGTCTGTTAAAGTTTTTTCAAGAAGTACGACAAAAAAGATAAAACGGCGATGAGCCTGTTTTATTTCATTAAAAATGAATACGTAACCATTTTTAACGTAGTTCAGCAATAAAGGAATAGTAGGTTGTGTTGATTATCTAAATATCAGCAGCAGGTAAGGAGCTTATTTTTCGGGTAAAACCTTATCAAATAGCTTTTGCTAGTTGATTGTAGTGAAGGCAGCGAGACTCCTACGGGAATAGCAATGTTTTCTCTGCGACGAAAACAAAGTGACAGTCGCATGAGCCGAAGACCCCGCAGGAGTTTAAAAAAATAAAGGAACGCCACATCCTGTGGCAACGCCTTTATGACCAACATCATGTTGGCCTGAGGAGGCTGAGGCCATGCCCGTGGAAAGCGAGCCTGCTGTAGCGGAAAGCAACAAGCTTGCTGAGCAGGCACAAAAAACCTCCAATTAGTGAAAAGCAGGGGTTATCTGATTGGAGAGTGCTTGTTCTCTAAAATGACTACGTATTCATATTGCTGAATAGTAGTTCGTACGACTAGCATCACACAAAGTTGATTGGGGGAAATCAAATGTTATGGAAAGATCGTAAATATGGGGAAGAATCCCCCCATATTCCGGCAGGACCATTCAAAATCCGTATTCCATTCATTCATTATCGCTTTGAATGGCCGGATTATGTACAAGGGTTATTAATGTGTGCGGTTGATTTATCGGCCATTCCGTTATTAACAGCATTGCTTGGTATGCCGTTTGAAGTAGCGTTAGCGATTATCGTATTAAACGGATTATTTTATTTACTGCACCATTTACTAGGTGATCCGGTCGTACCGGGCTGGATTACACCGGCCATTCCGCTCATCATTTTATATTGTGAGCAGTTCCCGCAAGGACCGGAAAGGGTGCATTCACTCATAGCCTTCCAGCTGACGCTTGGTATTTTAAGCCTTGTTTTAGGTGCTACCGGGCTGGCATCGCGTGTCGTGAGTTTAATCCCGCCCGCATTAAAAACGGGCGTTATTATGGGAGCCGGTTTGGCAGCGGTTATTTCTGTCTTCCAGGTAGGGGGACGCTTTGAGATGTTCCCATGGACAATTTCCATCGCGATTGGTATTGGGTTTTATCTATTATTCTCAAAACATTTCACACAGTTCCAAAAGCGCAACGTATTTTGGGGCACGATTGCAAAGCTCGGTATTTTCCCGGTCATCATTATTGCCGTTGTCATTGCACCATTATTCGGTGAAGCATCATGGCCGAAAATTGAGTGGGGTTTCTCATCTCCCGACTTTATCACCTTATGGAATGAGTACACGGTATTCGGTCTAGGACTGCCGCCATTGATGATGTTTGTGACAGCGCTTCCAACGGTGCTGGCAACATATATCGTATTGTTCGGTGACGTGCTGCAAAACAAAGTATTAGTAGAAGACGGCTCGGCAGCCCGTCCGGATGAAAAAATCGAATATTTACCTAGCCGTGCGCACCTGGTTTTTGGTATACGTAACAGCTTTATGAGTATTTTAGGTCCAGACGTCACAATGTGTGGTCCGACATGGTCGGCGATGCAGGTAGTGATGATCGAGCGTTATAAAAAAGGGCGTGAGGCAATGGATTCATTCTTTGGCGGTGTGGGTTCTTTCCGCTGGGGGACAAATACAGGTTTATTACTATTGCCGATTGTTAGTTTAGTAGAGCCGATTTTAGGTGTCGCACTGGCTCTTACCCTATTGATCCAGGGTTATGTAAGTGTGAAAGTAGGTATTTTGGAAGCACGCAGTCAAACAGATCTAGGTATTGGCGGTATTATCGCAGCCGTACTTTGTATTAAAGGGGCGGCATGGGGCTTCGCGGTAGGGATTGTGCTTTGTCTACTAATCTATGGCCGTAATTTTTTCCGCGGTGAAGTGGACAATACTTTCGTCAAAGATCAGCAAAGCAATCCGTATTCAACAATTGAAAAGCAGGAGGGATAAGCTTTATGCAAAAGCAATTTTATCTGAATGGTGAATGGGTAGAAGGACAAGGTTTTATTGAATTATATTCTCCTCATACAAAAGAAGTGTTAGCTCAAATCCCGCAGGCAACAGAGGAGCAGGTAAAGCAGGCAATTGATGCGGCGGAGGCAGCGCGTCCAGTGATGGCCGGTTTAACAGCGCTTGAACGTGCAGAAATTTTAGAGCATCTCGCACAGCTATTCAAGGACAACCGGCAGCGTGCAGCTGAAATCATTTCTTTGGAAGGTGCCAAGCCGATCAAGTTTGCGCTTGCTGAAATTGACCGGACGATTGAGACGTATAAATTTGCGGCTGAGGAAGCTAAGCGATTAACAGGTGAAATGATTCCGATGGATGCAGCTAAAGGCGGGGCAGGCCGCTTTGGCTACACAATCACGCAGCCGATCGGTGTCATCGGTGCGATTACACCGTTCAATTTCCCGCAGAATTTAGTCGCACATAAAGTGGGGCCGGCGATTGCGGCAGGTAATACGATTGTGTTAAAGCCGGCTTCCCAAACACCGTTGTCGGCCTTGTTTTTAGCCGAGCTGATTGCGCAAACAAACTTGCCAAAAGGTGCATTTAACGTCGTCACAGGAAGCGGCCGTGTAGTGGGTGATGCGCTTGTCACAAGCGATAAAGTGAAGATGATTACATTTACGGGCAGTCCAGCAGTAGGGATCGGTATCCGTAATAAGGCAGGACTCAAGCGAGTTGCATTAGAGCTTGGCTCAAATGCGGGACTGATTATTGACCGCGGCACAAATATCGATGACATCGTGGCAAAATGCGTAGTCGGTGCCTTCTCCAATCAGGGGCAGGTGTGTATTTCGATCCAGCGTATTTATGTGATGGAAGAGGTCGCGGATGAGTTTATCGAGAAATTTGTGGCGGCAGCACAGAAGCTGAAGGTCGGTAATCCGCTTCATATGGAAACGGATATTGCCGCGATGATTCATGCAGATGAGCAAGTACGTGCCCAGCAGTGGGTGGAGGAAGCTGCAGCAAAAGGAGCGGAAGTCTTAACAGGCGGCTCGATTACAGATGGGGTATTCGCACCGACCATCTTGCACAATGTAGAGTCTCATGCGAAGGTAAGCTGTCAGGAAGTGTTCGCACCGATTGTGAGCGTGAATCGCATCAGCTCTATTGAAGAAGGAATCCAGGCAATCAATGATTCAAATTACGGTCTGCAGGCAGGGATTTTCACTCAGGATATCCAGACCGCATTTGCAGCATCTAAAAAACTTGAAGTTGGCGGTGTCATTATTAATGATATCCCGACATATCGTGTAGACCAAATGCCGTACGGCGGCGTAAAGGAAAGCGGAACAGGCAAAGAAGGACTGAAATATGCCATCCATGAAATGGTCGAATCAAAATTAATCGTCTGGAATCAAGCGTAAGGAGGAACTACAATGGCAGAAAAAATTACTTTTGCCCCGATTAGCTATACTGGCTGGGGCTCACTGGCGCATTTGGCTGGTGAAGTGCAGCGCTTTGGCGCAAAAAAAGTGTTGGTTGTAACCGACCCATTTTTAAAGGGTTTAGGCTTAACGGATAAGGTAGAAAAACCGCTGGCAGAAATCGGTGTGACGACGGAGCTTTATACAGAGGTAGTACCAGAACCGCCGCTTGCTGTTGGTGAAAAATTGGTCGCCTATACACGGGACCATGCATTTGATTTAGTCATTGGTCTAGGCGGCGGCAGTGCGCTGGATTTAGCGAAGCTCGCTGGCGTGCTTGCTGTACACGAAGGAAAAGTTGCTGATTATTTGAATTTAACAGGGTCGAAGCAAGTATCGAAAAAAGGCTTGCCGACGATTTTGATTACGACAACATCCGGTACAGGCTCGGAAATCACGAATATTTCCGTGCTGTCACTTGAAACGACAAAGGATGTCGTGACGCATGATTATCTGCTGGCGGATGTTGCGATTGTCGATCCGGAACTAACAATTTCACTGCCGCCAAAAGTAACAGCTGCAACAGGTGTAGATGCGCTGACACATGCGGTCGAAGCATATATTTCAAAAAATGCGAGCCCTGTATCGGATGCGCTGGCACTTCAGGCGATTCGCCTGATCAGCAATTCCCTTCGCACAGCGGTGTTCGAAGGAGAAAACAAGCAGGCGCGTACGGATATGAGCTATGGCAGTTATTTAGCTGGTCTCGCGTTCTTCAATGCCGGAGTAGCAGGTGTACATGCACTGGCTTATCCGCTCGGCGGTCAGTTCCATATCGCACACGGGGATTCAAACGCCGTGCTGCTTCCATACGTGATGGGCTATATCCGCAGCAGCTGTGAAAAACGCATGAAGGATATTTATGACGCAATGGGCTTCAGCTCTGCGAACCTCTCGCAAGAGGAAGCTTCCTATAAATGTGTAGCGGAGCTGAAGCGTATAGTGGAGGATGTCAACATTCCATCTACATTAAAAGGCTTCGACATTACAGAAGATGCACTGGAAGGTCTGACAAATGACGCGGTGGAGCAAAAGCGTATTTTAGCCCGCAGCCCGCTTCCATTGTTAAAAGAGGATATTTTCAAAATCTACAGAGCTGCCTATGACGGTGTGATTGTAGAGCATTAAGCTATTGGCAGGTAAAACGTTCTCCGACTGCTCAATGAACGAAAAGAAATCTGCTAATGGATGATAAAATGAACGCCTGCATGTTGAAGATTTTCAACTTGCGGGCGTTTGTTTTTTAGAGGAGTTACATAAAGCGCATTCCGCCTCTTCATGTAGCTTTAAATCAAAACTTTTTCATGCTCATTGCCGCTGCCCTTCTCAAAAATAGGAGAAGTAAACAGAGTGTAAACAATATGTTATGTTTATCAAATTATCACCATATGCATGGCTTTCTCTTCTATTATAGAGAGAAGGGGGGATATCATGTTGAAGGTATTTCAGGAAAGGCTTGAAAAGCATCGGATGATCGCTGCAATCAAGGAGCCAAAAGCGCTTGAAAAGGCGATCAAATATAAACAGAACTTGAGTGCGGTAATCCTGATGACAGGCAATATTTTAACGGTGCATCAGTATGTAAAGCTGCTGCATGATGAAGGGCTGCCGGTTATTTTGCATGTGGAGAAGATTGGCGGGCTGCAGCTGGATCAATACGGTATCGATTTCCTCTATAATATAGTAAAACCGTTTGCGATTGTGACGACGAAATCGAATGTCATTAAAAAGGCAAAGCAGAAGAAAATGTTTGTCATTCAGCGTGTCTTTTTGATTGACACGGAAGTTTATTGTCAATTGGAGCAATCGGTCAATGATTCTGCGGCGGATATTATCGAAATTATGCCGTGCAGGGCACCGGATTTTATCAAGAAACTTTCGCTTGTTACAGATAAGCCTTTACTAACGGGCGGGCTGCTGAATACGGAAAAGGATGCGATTGAGGCCCTGCAAAACGGGGCAGCAGCGGTAACGACATCCAATACCGAGCTATGGAAAAATAGTATTCACAATTACAACACAATTAATTAATATGCTGTCAATGCTGGATTAACATTTTGTCTTTATAGTAGTAAGTGAGAAGTAAATAGACTCAGGCGCTGATAAGAGAGGCCGCAATTTGTCGTGTAAAGCTGTACATGACTTTTTGCGGCCTCTTTTTGTGATGCCTAAGAGACTTGGGAGGAGATTGGATGAAAGCTTTAACAAAGTTTTTGCTGTTGTGTGTATGCGTGGTTGTATTGGCTGCATGTAAAGATTCGGAAGTTGGTTCTGCAGGGGATGACGCTGCAGCATCAGGCGAAAAGGTAAAAATCGAATACTGGCATGTCAATGCGGAAACCCAAGGTGGAAAAACAGTAGAAGAGCTGGTGGAAGAATTCAATGCACAAAGTGACACAGTAGAAGTGGTAGCCAAGTTTAATCCGGATATGTATAAAGGGTTAATGCAAAATCTGCAAGCGGAAGCAGCAGCCGGCAATGCTCCGGCAGTCGTACAGATCGGCTGGGCATTTTTGGATTATTTCTCCAACAACTTTTCCTATGTAGAGCCGCAATCAATTATTGATCAGCATTTTGAGGAAGATAAAACATTTTTGACAGATCATTTCTTACCGAATGTGATGGACCTTGCGAAAAATAGCGAAGGTTCCCAGGTAGGAATTCCATATTCGTTAAGCAACCCGGTATTATACATTAACCGTGATTTGCTGCGTGAGGCCGGCTTGGATGAAAATGGTCCGAAAACGTGGCAGGAAGTACAAGAGTTCTCGGAAGTGATTAAAGAGGAAACAGGCAAATACGGCTTCTATTTACAAGAACCGGCGGATAACTGGGCAACACAGGCTTTACTGGAAAGCAACGGTGCCCAAATGATCACGGATGGCAAAGCAACGTTTGCGTCCGCGGAAGGAATCGAGGCGTATTCATTGTGGGCGGACATGATCGTGAAGGAAGAGACAGCGCTGCATATCGGCTGGGACCAAGGGATTCAAAGCTTTATCGATGGCAACGTGGCGATGCTTTATACAACGATTGCACAGCGTTCAAATGTACAAAATAACGCACAATTTGATGTAGCAACAGTGAAATCGCCGGCTTGGGAAGGAAAAGAAGTCAAGCTGCCTGCCGGTGGGGCAATGCTGGCCGTTACGGCTCAAGAGGAGGAGCAGCAAAAGGCTGCCTGGGAATTCATGAAGTTCTTGTATAGTGTAGAATCGGTTGCAAAATGGACGGAAGGCACAGGGTATGTACCGCCGCGTGAAGGAGTAGCGGATGCGGAAAATGGTCTGAAGCAATTCCTGGAGGAAAATGAAATGATGCAGGCAGCGGTAGACCAAATGGATGTGATCGTACCTTGGACTTCATTCCCAGGGGATGCAGGCTTGCAGGCCGAGCAGCTGTTATTGGATGTACGTGATCAAATTTTAGGCGGTACCATTACCGTTGAAGAAGGGCTGACGACAACGCAGGAAGCGATTAATAAATTATTGGAATAACCATCTTATATCGGTGGGTATGAGCTGCCCGCCGATGTTTTATCCGGTGAAAGTGGTGAGGTAATGAGTGCTTTGACAGCATCCTTGAAAAAAATATCGGCGAATAAACAGGCATGGTTTGCCTATGGTATGCTTCTTCCTTCTGTGGTGATCATGGCCGTATTTATGTTCTGGCCATTTCTTTACACGATTTATTTAAGCTTTTTTGATTGGAATATGATCAAGCCTACAAA
This sequence comes from Lysinibacillus sp., assembly GCA_031181585.1. GTDB lineage: Bacteria > Bacillota > Bacilli > Bacillales_A > Planococcaceae > Lysinibacillus_B. The sequence goes on along the minus strand of JAPSKP010000008.1, from coordinate 48,020 downwards.
GGAGTTTGTAGGCCTGCAAAATTATATCAATGTGTTGAAGGATCCGATTACTTATAAGGTGTTTTGGAATTCGGCTGTGTATATTTTTATTTTGCTTGTAATCAACTTTACTGTCCCGTATATTTTTGCGTTCATTCTCGATTTTGTGATCGGGAAGATGAATGGCTTTTATAAAAGTGCGTTCTTCTTGCCGGCCTTTATTTCATTGGTGGTAGGGTCGATTTTATTTACGTGGATTTTGAATCCCATTTCTGGTCCTGTCGCGATTGTGATGGGCTGGTTCGGGCTTGAAATGCCGATTTGGAGCAAGCTGGACGGCTGGGTTATATTTGTTCTTTCCCTTATTACATCGTGGAAGATTTTCGGCTATAACTTTATTTTGCTCTATGCATCTATTAACGGAATTTCCAGGGAAATTATCGAGGCGGCGCGACTGGACAATGTGCCATTATGGAAAATCTTCTTCCACATTGTTGTCCCGATGAGCAGCGCAACAGGTATTTACATTTTCATTATCACGATTGTGCAGGGGCTTCAGTTTGCGTTTACACCGATCAAGGTCATTACACAGGGCGGTCCTAACTATGCGAGCTCCAATGTCATTTATCATGCTTACCATGAAGCGTTTGTATTGTACCGGACAGGCCATTCAGCCGCATTGTCGATTTTAACGATGGTGATCTTTGTGATTTTGCTGATTCTGGAATTCAAATATGTAGAGAGAGGTATTTACTATGAAAATAAGTAAAAAAGTATCGGTACCTTGGCATATTGTTTTTCTGATCACGATTTTCCTATTGATTTTCCCAATCGTTTTTGCGGTCGGCTCATCGTTTAAAACATTACAGGATGCCTATAACAATCCACTGTCGCTTTTTTCTCTTAACCCGACATTGGAAAACTATCAAACCTTTTTTGACAGCTTGCCGGCACTACAAATTACGTTGAATACATTCCTTATTGCATCGGTAGTTACGATCTTCAAGGTAGTGACATCCTTCCTAGCTGCATATGCCTTTGTATATTTTATCTTTAAAGGCAAAAATACATTGTATTTCATCTTGATCAGTACGATTTTCCTGCCGTTTACCGTAACGATGATTCCCAATTATTTGATTATCTCGAACCTGGGGCTGAGCGATTCGTTATGGGGTGTTGTCTTGCCGCAGCTGGCGGATGCAATGGGGATTTTTTTATTAACACAGGCGCTGCGAACGATTCCTGTATCGCTCATTGAGGTAGCGAGGCTCGATGATATGAGTCATTGGCAAATTATGAGGGATATCGTGCTGCCTCTTGCAAGACCGGCAGTCACATCGACAAGTATTTGGTTTTTCATTACGGCATGGAATGAATATGTATGGCCCGTCCTGATTTTAAAAAGCACGGAAAACTTTACGCTTCCACTGGCACTGCAAATGTATATCAGTTCAGAGGGCGGTACGAACTTTACGGTAGCGATGGCTGTATCAGTGATCACCATGATTATTCCACTCGCCTTATATTTGATGTTCCAGCGCTATATTATCGGAACATTTACTTCATCCGGGATTAAATAGGAGGAGCGGCCATGAAAGAAATACGTTTTGAAAACGTGAAAAAAAGCTATGGAAATACAGAAGTTGTGAAAGAATTGGATTTCACGATTCATGAAGGGGAGCGTTTGATTTTACTCGGTCCATCAGGATGCGGTAAGTCAACGACACTCCGTATGATTGCAGGGCTTGAAAATATTTCATCAGGCAATCTATACATGGGCGGCAAATTAGTGAATGATGTACCAAGCGGGAAACGCGAAGTGGCGATGGTGTTTCAAAACTACGCGCTCTATCCCCATATGACGGTCAAACAGAATATCGTGTATGCGCTTCGGATGAAGAAGGTGCCCAAAAAGGAAATAGCCGCCCGCCTGGAGGATGCATTAACGATGCTGCAGCTAAGAGGACTGGAGGACCGTTTGCCAAAGGACTTATCGGGAGGACAGCGGCAGCGTGTCGCATTGGCACGAGCGGTCGTAAAACAGGCGGATTTCTTCCTGCTTGATGAACCCCTTTCGAATTTAGATGCACAGCTTCGTGTTTCTGCCAGAAAGGAATTGGTCAAGATTCACGAAAAGTATAAGCAAACAATTGTTTATGTGACACATGATCAAATTGAAGCGATGACAGTAGGTGACCGTATCGCGCTGTTAAATGAAGGTGTCCTTCAAATGATCGACACGCCTGAAAATGTCTATCATCGGCCGGCTAATATTTTCACGGCGAAATTTATCGGTGCACCTCCGACGAATATTTTGGAGATGGTCTATTATGACGGACACATTCAATTTGGATTTCAGAAAATGGCTATTCCAGATGGATGGGTGGGGCAGATCAAAAAGGCAAAGTCCACGGAGATGGTTTTCGGTATCCGGCCGGAGCATGTGGAGATAATGAAAGAGCCTCGGGAAAATGTGATGTTTGCTACTGTGAAATCGGTTGAAAATTTAGGAGCGGAGTATGCGGTTTATCTAGACTTTCATAACGAAGAAGTAATTGTATTGAGTTCCGAAAAAGAGTGGCACGCGGGAGAGCAGGTGTACATTCGTCCAAATGTTCAGCATATGCATATCTTTGATAAGGCAACGACCAATTCTATCGGCTATCCAGAAAGAATGGTGAGTAGAGTACCTGTATTCAATTAAACAACATGGAGGAATTCACGATGAAGATTTGTTATTCGGATTTAGTGCTTATTACAAATGAGATAGTGGAAAATGTGAAAGCGCTCATCCAGCATGGCGCTGATGTGGTGGAGCTTTTAATGGATGGCGATAAATGGGATGAGATGGAGGCATTGTTCCCGGGTTTAACCGAGCAGTTACGTGCTTTGGATGTAGCATACACCGTGCATCCGCCGGCATGGGATATAAATTTGACGAGCGAAAATAAAGCGATTCGTGAAGCATCGTTTCTGGAATATAAAAAGGCCATTGAATTTGCGGGCAGGATTCAGGCACACCATGTCGTCATTCACCCGGGTTTTTGCTTTGCTCCGCCATTTGATAAGGAATTAGGAAAGCGCCGGGCAAAAATGTATATCCAGCAGCTATGTGAAATCGCAAAGCCGTTGAACGTAACACTGGCGATTGAAAACGTCGGGTATAACGGAACGTCTTTATTTACGCAGGAAGAATATGAGCATTTTTTAGATGATGTGGATAGCAGTGCAAAATATTTACTGGATATCGGCCATGCCAATTTGAACGGATGGGACATAGCTTCTGTGATTTATCAGGTGAAGGACCGCTTGGCGGGACTGCATGTACATGATAATGACGGCCATGGGGACCAGCATTTACCGATAGGGGAAGGAACGGTCGAGTGGGCTTCTATTTTTGAAGTGCTGCGAACGGAACAAATCGTTTGTGAGCTTGTGTTAGAATACGCCCCCGGCACAGATTTGAGTTTGCTGCAAAAAGGGAAAGAGCGGTTAGTAAATGAGCTTTCCACTACCCAAAAGGCAGGGCATATCAGTGAATACGGCGTTGTTTGATGCATTCTGCTTTGACCTGGATGGTACAGTTTATGTGAGTGATATAGTGCTGCCGCATGTACTGGACACGATGTCAAAGCTCAGAAAAGCAAATAAAAGGGTGCTGTTTATTTCCAATTCACCAACGCAGTCAAGAGCAAGTGCTGCCGGGAAATTACGTAAATTTGGGATTGATGTTCAGGAACAGGAAGTGTTAACAGCAGCGTATTTAGCGGCTAAATTCATGTCTGAAAATGATCGTGCAAGTACTGCATTTATTGTAGGCGAAGGAGCGCTGCATGAGGAGTTTGAGAATTTTGGGTTGGCACAGACGACAGATCCATTTGAATCAACGCATGTTGTAGTAGGCCTGGACCGCCATTTTACGTATCAAAAATTGAACGATGCGATGCTCGCTCTCCGTAACGGTGCAAAGCTGATCGTGACGAATCCAGATCCCGCCTGCCCTGTTCCGGGTGGACTGCAGGCGGATACGATGTCTATTGCAAAGGCGATAGAAACAGCAGCGGAGACGAAAATCGAGACGATGATCGGCAAGCCGACCGCCTATTTCGCCCATGCGATGCTGGAGCTATTAAACGTGCCGGCAAAGAGCAGCTTAATAATAGGTGATCGGCTTGAGACGGATATTTTGCTTGGGAAAACAGTAGGAATGCCTACTTGTCTCGTATTAACGGGTGCTGCAACAATCCAGCATGTTGAACAATCGGCCTATAAGCCGGATTATATCATTTCGAATTTGAGCGAGTTAATTTTCTAGCTCTATACTGCATGCCATCGTCAATCTGCTGCCTGGATTGATGGTGGCATTTATTAATTTTAATGATAGAAGGGATAATTGTTATATAATGGTTTTGGAGTATTTGTTTTAGGGTTAATAGGGAGTGGGAGAAAACCAAAAAAACAAGGGGGAGTTATGTGGGTCAGATTAGTGGTTCAAGTATTTATAATATTACAAGTTTTGGGGCAATAGGTGATGGACAAACAGTGAATACGGGGATGATTGCAGAGGCGGTCAGCGCTTGCTTTGCTGCCGGTGGAGGAACCGTCTATGTACCTGCTGGTGAATTTTTGACGGGATCCATTACGTTGAAAAGCAATGTTCATCTCTATTTAGAAGCAGGGGCTGTTTTGGCATTTACAAATGATATAGATGAATACCGGATCGTGGAGTCGCGGTGGGAAGGGGTATTACGGCAAGTGTATGCCTCTTGTATTTATGCGGAGGATGCCGAAAATATTGCCATTACCGGACATGGTACGCTGCAGGGGAACGGTGCATTTTGGTGGGAGGCTTTCCGTAAGGAGGAACTTTCTTATCCGAGGCCGAAACTAGTTAGTTTTGATCATTGCCGGCACGTACAGATTTCAGGTATAAAATTGCTGAATTCACCGAGCTGGACAGTGCATCCGGTGTGCTGTGAAAATGTAACGATCCACGGGCTGACGATTATTAACCCGGCGGACTCGCCGAATACGGACGGGATTAACCCGGAGTCCTGCAGAAATGTACGGATCTCGGATAGCCATATTGATGTCGGGGATGATTGCATCGCCATCAAGGCAGGAACCGAGGATACAGCGGAGCATATCCCATGCGAAAATATAACGATTACGAACTGTACCATGATCCATGGGCACGGAGGCGTCGTTTTAGGAAGCGAAATGAGCGGAAGCATTCGAAATGTGACCATTTCAAATTGTGTATTTGAAGGAACGGACAGAGGGATTCGCTTCAAATCAAGACGGGGACGCGGAGGGGTCATTGAGGACATTCGGGTAAATAATATCGTGATGAAAGGGGTTATCTGCCCGTTCATCTTAAATTTGTATTATTACTTTGGACCGCGTGGAACGGATTCCTTCGTATCGGATAAAAATCCTCACCCGGTCACGGATGAAACACCGATCTTTAGACGCATTCATTTTTCGCACATAACAGCACGCGATGTCAGTGCAGCAGCTGGTTTTTTATATGGGCTGGCTGAAATGTATGTGGAAGATATTACATTTGCCCATGTAGATATTGCGATGGCAGAACATGCGGAGGCAGCGCTGCCGGCCATGATGGCAGAGCTTGAACCAATGAAGCAGCGCGGGTTTTATTGCTCGAATGTACGTGATATCCGATTCGATCATGTAACAGTGAGCAATCATCAGGGGCCGGCATTTTATGTGGAGAATGGGGAAGATGTAGAAATCGTGTCTTGCCGTTCGAAAAAACCTATGAATAAAGAAGAGGAGCTTGCTGTTTTTGAACATGTCATAAACAAAAACTACTAAAAATATAGCTGCACAGATACGGAGGGGGAAAAGTGATTGATAAAAGAAGGGCAGTCTTTTGCTGTTTCATACTGCTGGTAATTTCTTTAACTCTGATAGGCTGCTCATATGAAAAACCCTCCTCTGGACATACAGAGAAAAAGGAAAAAGTAAAGCTGACATTTTGGTTTGATAATGCAGGAGTGCATCGGACAGCAGTATGGGAAGAACTGATCGATATGTTTGAGAAAGAACATCCGAATATCGATATAGAGTATGAAGGGTTTTTAAAGGATTCGGCCAAAGCAAAATTTGATGCTGCCATAGCGATTGGCGAAGTGCCGGATGTGGCGAGTATTTATACAAGCTGGCTGCCGGAATACACGAGCAGAGATGCATTATTACCTTTGGATGCCTATTTTAATAGCTGGAGCGAAAAGGAGAAGATTAACCCTGATACGATCGCCTTCAATCGAAGCATTACGAACGACAGGAGTGTATACGGCATCCCGTATACGCAAAATTTGGATGTTTTTTGGGTGCGAGCCGACTGGCTGAAAAATGCGAGTTTAAAAACACCCGAAACATGGGATGAGTTTTTTTATACAGTGGAAAAGCTGACTAATAAAGAGAGAAATCAATACGGCTATAGTATACGGGGCGGGGCAGGTTCTTCCTTTCAATTACAGCGGCTGATGTATGCGTACTCAGGGATTTCGGAGTACATGGTAGATGGTAAGAGTACAATCAATGATCCGCTGCATGTTGAGTTTGTAAAAAAATATTTTGCATTATATCAAAACAATACGCCCATCAGTGATATTACAAATGATTATCCAAACATGCTGATGGGATTTGATAATAGCACTGTCGGGATGATCCAGCATAATATCGGCTCCTTTGCAGAGCACAGTGAATCGCTGGCACCGGATCAATTCACCGTCATTCCGTTACCGAAGTCTATTAATGGGCACTATGTTGTGGAAGATGGCAATACGATGGATATCAGCATTTTTAAGCAAAGCAAGCACCCGGATGAAGCATGGACATTTTTATCCTTTTTAGCATCCCAAAAAGCACAAAGCTATTGGAATAAAGAGGTTGGCCAAATCCCTACACATCAGGAAGTATTCAAGGAAGAATGGGCAATAAATGCACCGCATCTTCAGACAGCTCTGCAAGTTTATAACGATCCGCAAACAAAGTTTTATAAACCACCGTTTTTTGTAACAGAGTACAATACCATTCGTATGACAATCGTAGAACCGGGCATACAGGAAGTATTGAGCGGAACAAAAACGGTAGAAGCGTTTTTAGAGGAGTGGGCCGCTACGATCGAAGAGACGTACCGGCGTCATGAAGAATATACGGCGAATGCCAAGATACAATAATAGCAAAGAAATACCATCCGTCGAGGAGCTGCCTGGAAAGCTGAAACTTTCCGGGCGGCTCTTCTTTTTTATCAATAGATTTGCCTCACATATGATAGAAGCTGAATGTATTGCCTTTATAGCTAACGTTGTATTAGTGCGAGCAGGCTTTGGCAAAATGTTTTATACAATATAGAGTCGTATTTTGTTAGTTTTTGAGCGAATTCACATCATTGAGTGAATAATCTTAAAATTTATAAAGAAAATCTTAAAATTTTGAATATTTTAAGAAACCGTTTTCATTTAGAATAAATCCAGAAGGGAGGAAATGAGATGAGTTATTCCCAAGAAGTAAACGAACCTGCAGTAAGAGTAAAAAAGACGGCAGATAAGAAAAAATTCAATAAGAAAAAATTAATTCCTTATCTTTTCATTCTGCCATCATTCCTTTTTATTATGAGTTTCCTTTTTTATCCTATAGCCATGGTGTTTTATTATAGCGTGCAGCATTACGATATTTCAGCACCATACTATAACCGATTTGCCGGATTAGAAAACTTCGTTCAAATATTTACACAAGATAAATTGTTTTTCCCAAGCTTGTTGAATAGTTTGAAATGGGTTGTCACTGAAGTAGGGTTACAGTTAGTTTTCGGTATGATTTTAGCTCTATTGCTGAATCAAACATTTAAATTCAGAGGGGCAGTTCGTGCGATTGCCTTTGTACCATGGGCCATTTCGGGTGTGTTAGCCTCTGTTATGTGGTCGCTGATGTACAACGAACATATGGGTGTGCTGAATGATCTATTGATGAAAGTGGGACTGATCGATGAGCCTATGGCGTTTTTGGCCAGTACATCAACAGCATTCGGTGCAGTAGTTATTGCGGAGCTGTGGAGAGGGATTCCATTCTTTGCGATTACTTTACTTGCCGGGCTACAAAGTATTCCGAATGAATTGTATGAGGCAGCTAGAGTAGATGGGGCAAACAGATGGAAGTCCTTCATTTACGTGACGCTGCCGCAATTAAAAAATACGATTGTGCTGACTACGTTATTAAGGGTTGTATGGGAATTCAACAACGTCGATCTATTATTTAACTTAACAGGCGGCGGACCTGCCCACTCGACAACAACCTTGACGATGTACATTGCGGAGCTGGCAGTACATGGAAGTAACTTCGGCTATGGAGCTGCCCTTACAGTTATTTCATTTGGTATTTTACTAATATTCGCCATTCTTTATTTGAAGCTCTCTCGTTATGAAAAGGAGTGATTTCTAGATGTTTTCAAAAAATAAAAAGGTAGATAGATTATTAACATTTTATCTGCCGTTAACGATGATGTTAAGCTTCACCATTTTTCCGATCTACTGGACATTGAATACGGCATTTAAGCCTGAAGGAGACATTATGCAAAGGCCCCTGCAGTATCTTCCGGTCAATCCTACAACAGAAAACTTCGTAACGGCTTGGAGCAATGTGGGGTTTGCGGTCTTCATGAAAAACAGTTTAATCGTCGGTCTTTCGACGGTAGTAGTCGTGCTGATCTGTTCGACTTTGTCGGGCTATGCACTGGCAAGGTTTGACTTTAAAGGGAAGAGAAGCTTCTTGTTAATGCTGTTATGTACGCAGTTTATTCCGAGGTCGATGATGATTATTCCGTTGTTCATAATCTTTAAAAATCTTGGTTTGATCAGTAGTCCATTGGCATTAATCATTACGTATACAGCTATTGAAATTCCGTTTACAACCATTCTGATGAGCGGATTCATTAAAAATGTACCAAAAGAGCTGGAAGAGGCTGCACTGATCGACGGATGTACGAAGTTGCAGGCACTGCGCTTTATCGTATTCCCGCTTCTATTGCCGGGGATTGTGGCAACAGCGGTCTTCACGTTCATTTATACGTGGAATGAGTTTTTAATCGCATTGATGTTAACGAACCAGCAAAGTCGATTTACCCTTCCGGTAGGACTCAGTACGATGATGGGTGAATTTAACGTGAACTACGGTGCGTTAGCGGCAGGAAGTATAATCGCTTTAATTCCGGCGGTTTTATTATTCGCCTATGCACAGAAGCATTTAGTCAATGGTATGGGTGGAGCAGTAAAAGGTTAAGCAGATACAAAGGGGGAGAAGGTTATGTTCAAAAAGAAGTGGAAATCGTCAGTTTTATTGGGGGCACTGACGGCGGGGATGATTTTAGCGGGATGCAGCGATGATGAGAAGGTAGCTACTTCGACAGAGGGGGCAAGCCCGAGTTCGGATGAACCGGCGACAATTACGTTTTGGGATGAAAATGCAGGGCCGCAGCGAACACCAATCTGGGAAGAGCTGATTAAACGATTCGAAGATGAAAATCCAAACATAGATGTTGAGTATGTTGGACTTCCGAAAGATTCCGCGAAATCGAAACTGGATGCTGCGATTGCTGCAGATGATATGCCGGATGTAGGGTCTGTACAAACAAGCTGGCTGCCGGAGTTTTCTATTCGCGATGCATTATTGCCGCTGGATGATTACTGGGAAGATTCAGAGCTGAACGGGTTAATCAACCAAGGTGCGCTTGATTTTAATAAAGAAATCGTACAGGGAAATGGCCTTTATGGGATTCCTTATACACAAAACTTGGATATCCTTTGGGTTCGCCCGGATTGGTTTGAGGAAGCAGGCGTAAAGATTCCGGAAACATGGGATGAGTTTTTCGCAGCTGCTGAGCAAATGACAGACAAAGCAAACGGCCGCTACGGTTATACAATCCGCGGTGGTGCGGGCGGTTCATTCCAACTGCAGCGTTTAATGTTTGCTTACAATGGCTTTGAGGATTATGTAACGGAAGATGGAAAGTCTACGATTAATGATCCGAAAAATGTAGAGTTCGTAGAGAAGTACCTTTCAATGTACGAAAAATTTACACCGAAAAGTGATATTACAAACGGTTACAAAGAGATGATTGCTGGTTTTGACACAGGTGTTATAGCGATGGTACATCACAATATCGGTTCTTACGGCGAGCATAAGAAAGCTTTAGAGGAAAACCAATTCCAAGCGATTCCATTGCCGAAAACTGCAGATGGCAAATATGTAGCAGAAGGTGGAAACACAATCGGACTATCCATTTTCAAAACAACGGAAAATCCTGATGCTGCATGGAAATTTGTAGAGTTCATTAACTCTGCAGAAAGCCAAAGCTACTGGAATGAGCAGGTAGGGCAAATTCCTACAAATGCAGATGTTATTAAAGAGGATTGGGTAAAAAATTCACCGCATATTCAAATAGCCTTTGATGTGTATGACGATCCAAATACAATTTTATACAAGCCGCCATTCTACTTGCCGGATTATCGTTCAATTTTAGATAACCTTGTTGATTCTGGTACGCAATCTGTTATGAGCGGAAAATCAACAGCACAGGAATTCCTGGATGAATGGGCAAAAGCAATCGAGGATTCACAGAAGCAGTACTCTGAGCATTTCGGTAAATAACATGTTAGGGAGTGTCGATCAGCCTTTTTTGACACTCCTTTTTATTTCATGCAAAAAAACTAAAGGAGCAGGGAGAACATGACAAATCTATCTAAAAAAATCGGTGTGCACACACCACTCGAAATGGCGGAAAGAGCATGTCAGGCCATTATGGAAACCTACACACCAAGCGAGCTGCCGCCGGCTAACTCGTTCCATTATCACCAAGGAGTATTTTTATATGGAATGTTAAGAGTGTGGCAGGAAACGGGGAAGGAAGAATACTTTCAATATATGAAAGACTATATTGACAGCCTTATCGATGCTGAAGGGAATTTATACTTTGCACGGGATGAGCTGGATTCGGTGCAGGCGGGAATCCTCCTGTTCCCATTATACGAAGTAACGAAAGATGCCCGGTATATGGTTGCAGCAAAAAAGCTGCGTCACTTACTGCACACGATTAATAAAACAACAGAAGGCGGCTTTTGGCATAAGGACAAATATCCGTACCAAATGTGGCTGGATGGCTTATTTATGGCAGGCCCTTTCATGCTGATGTATGGCGAGCATTTCCACGAAGCCGATTTAGAGCTGGTTGTATTGCGGCAGGAACAGCTGATGCGAAAGCATATGAAAGATCCGAATACAGGACTTCTGTTCCATGCATGGGATGAAAAACGAGCACAGCCGTGGGCAAATACAGAAACAGGCTGCTCACCTGAGTTCTGGGGCCGTTCTGTCGGCTGGTACGGGACAGCGCTGATCGATATTCTGGAAGCACTTGGCGACAAAAAGCGGGGGCAGGAAGACATTATCCAAGCATTACAGGATGTAGTTCCAGCAATCATTTCCTATCAGGATGAACAGACCGGTTTATGGTATCAAATCGTAGATAAGGGCGACCGCCGGGATAATTGGCTGGAATCTTCCTGCTCAGCACTATTCTTATATACAATCGCAAAAGCATTGAAGCATGGGTTAGTAGATGAAGCCCACTATGCGGTAGTCGAGAAAGCATATGAAGGCCTGCTGGAATACATGGTAGATGCGGATGAGGAAACATTCACATTAAAAGGGATTTGTATCGGTACTTCTGCCGGCGTATACGATTATTATGTAAGCAGACCAACATCAGAAAACGATCTTCATGGCATGGGAGCATTCATTTTGGCAAGCATGGCACTGCATGATCTACAAAAGAAAGACGCATAGAGAACAGCTCGGTTTGCCGTAAAAGCCGCAGTAAAATATGGCACATGAAAGGCCCCTTGCAGGGAACGTATAATACGGCTGGCGTAAATGCTGCTGAAAAAGCGTAATAGACAAGAATTTCGAATAAGATCTTTCCGGAAACAGGAGAGATTTTATTCGAATTTTTTATTTTACGAAAATAGTAGTTCGCTGTAAAAAAATATTTTAGAGGTTCAAAAGGAAGAAAAAAGCGTCTGAAAAGGCGTTTTGAAGCGCTTCTATTACTATGTGAAGCCCTTGCCCTGTCCGCCATAGAATAGGCAGTTAAGTGCATATTTTGTTGAAGGCGCTCAATATTTGTATGAAATGTTATTTACCGTATAAATAGAATCGGTTATTGTTTAATTAATAGAAATATTTAAAATATTGATAAGGAGGGGGATATTAATTAAAAGTAAAATAATAGATTTTATTCAGAAATACTTTCTTTATTCTTTTAAATCGACCATTAATACGCTGTATTTACCGATTGTGATCATTTGTATTTTTATAACGGGTTTAGTATCTTCCAGGCTTGCCACTGCTCAAATTGAAGAAAACGCATACAAAAATATTACGGATACAATCTTCCAGACCAAAAATTATTTAGACTATACGTTATCGGATGTCTTTTCGCAGCTTGTTTCTTTATCATATGATTCCAGGGTGATGGGGTTATTGGCGAAAGAACGGGAGGACATTGTCCCGGAGGATTACATTCCGCTACATAAAAATCTGCAAATTATTTATTCGCGCTATAATACGATTCTAGAGTCGGTGCTCATCGATTTAAATGAAGGGGATTTCCTACTTTACAATAGTGAGTACAATAGCAATCCACATATTGACTATGAAGAGTATTTTACGAACTATGATGAGAGCAGCGAGAATTTCTATTGGCTGAATATTCACCGAAACAGGGTTTTTAATCAAGAAGGAAATGTGTTGTCCACGTATAAATTACTAACGCTTAATAATGCATCTGCAAAAGGGATCATATTATTTAATTTACGGGAAGATTTCTTCGAAGGCATTTTGAATCGGTCATTAATCGGAGAAAACGGCTATTTAACACTAATCAGCCCTGATGGCAATTACGAATCGAAAGAGCTTGGCAGCCAGTATCAGCTAAACAAGGATACGCTCCATAAATTACAAAACACAGCAAGTGAAAACGGGCGGTTTACGTATGAAAATGAAATCAATAAAAAGATGATTGTCGTCTATGACACAATCAAAACGAATAATTGGAAAATCGCTGCAGTCGTTCCAGAGGAAGAATTGCTGAGCAAAATCAATTATATAAAGCATTTCACGATTGCTCTTATGGTGATTATGATCGTACTGGTCGTGATCCTGACGAATATTGTCATCAAATTGATCTCTAAACCTTTTGATCGATTGGCCAAACAAATGGGCACAGTCAATGAAAATCACCTTGTCCTGGAAGAAGAAATGTCAGGCCCGAAGGAAATGAAGGTTCTTCACAACGGGTTTACGGATTTAATGGATCGAATTCATCTTTTAATGGATCAAATTCGTCTAGAGCAGGAAGAGAAACGGCGATTGGAATTTGCGATTATGCAGTCACAAATCAATCCGCATTTCCTTTACAATACGCTTTATTCTATAAAAGGTTTATGTGATATGGGGCTTACGAAGGATGCGAGTCAAATGATCACAGCTCTTTCTAACTTTTTCCGCATCGGAATCAGTAAAGGCAGTGAAGTCATCTCGATAGAAGAAGAGATTGAACATATCCAAAACTATCTGTATATTCAGGAAATGAGATATGGCGATGACTTTTCCTATGAGATTGATGTCATGCCAGATATACTTTCTTATCCAATCGTAAAATTATCCTTACAGCCGTTAATTGAAAATGCGATTTATCATGGGGTGAAACAAAAGCGCGGCCAAGGAAAAATACTAATCAAGGGGTATGCAGACGGTGACGTGATTCACCTGCAGGTAGCTGACAATGGAAATGGCATCAGTAAGGAAAAATTACAGGTTATTTTGAACGAGCTGGCATCTATGTATGAAGAAAAGAATCATATAATCGGCATCGGTCTAAAAAGCGTAAATGAACGAATTAAAATTCAATTCGGCAGGGAGTACGGACTGACAATTGCAAGTGAAGAAGGGGTAGGCACAACTAGTAGTATCAGCATTCCAAAGCAACAAGGGGGTTGAATGAGGATGTACAAAGTAATTGTCGTTGAGGATGATAAAATTATCCGCCGGGGTATTTGCCAGGCCATTCCATGGGAGCAAAATGGTTTTGTGATCGCCGGAGAAGCAAGTGATGGGGAACTTGCCATAGAGTTAATTGAAAGAGAGCAGCCGCACGTTGTCATATCAGATATTAATATGCCTTTTTTAAACGGTTTGGATATGGTGAGGCAGCTGAAGGACAAAACACCGGATACACGTTTTATTTTTTTGACAGGTTATGAGGATTTTACGTATGCACAGCAGGCGATCCAGCTAAAGGCATTTGATTATTTGCTGAAGCCGGTGGATACATCTGCGCTGCTGCAAAAAGTGAAGGATGCTGCAGCTGAATGGGAAGAAGCGTCGGAGAAAGAAAAAAAGATTACTAGCTCAATGCCCATCTTGCAGCAGAAGTTTTTCAGGAAAATAGAAAACGGTGATGCCCAATTGGACACTGAAAAGGAATTAGCCGACTTAGGCATCGAGCTTGAAGGAGCATTCTATTCATGCTTACTTGTCAATTACGCCTATGTCAGCGAATCCCATAGTCTTTCTTTAAAGGAAAAGCTTATAGATGCAGCGTCTCTGTATTTTGGCGAAGGAAAATCGCATGTGCTAAATGCAGCGGATAATGAATATGCGATTCTGCTATCCTTTGATGAAGGGGACATACAGAAAAACCAATTTGCTGAAACCTTATTTAATCAGCTGATCAGTAACGAGGTCATCACCATGACAATAGGCAGGACATATCCAAATCTTTTTGAGGTGAGCCATGCCTATATTGAGGCAAGAATGGCGATGGATATGAGACATATTATGGGGACAGGTAAGCTGTTTTCCATAGAGGACACTGTCACAAAAAGCGAAAAAGCCGGCAGTCAATTTCAAAGTTTAGAAAACAAGGTTGCGGAACAGATCAAGCAGGGTGTGCCTGAAAAGGTGCAGGAGACGTTAAATCAGTTCATAGAGTCAGTAGTGGAAAATAAAAATATTTCCTTAGCAGATTTAAAGGTTTTTACGCTTAAGTATATGACAATGCTGTTTTTTGAAATCGAGAAATGGAACAAGGAAGAGATCAAAAGCTTCAATTCCTCGGCAGTTTTTAAAGAAGTAATGGAAATGGATACATTGACCGATATGATGGGCATCATTCAGCGGCTGATTCAGCAATGGTCTGAGCTCATGTACCAAAAAGAAGACACCGACTATAAAAGCCATGTTGATCTTGCCATCCAATATATGAAAGAGAATTACGGAGACAGCAATTTGACATTGCAAAAGGTAGCAAAGCTCATCCACGTAAGTACACCGTATTTGAGCAACCTGTTCAAGCTGGAGAAGGGATTCAATTTTGGTGATTATTTATTGGAGTTACGAATGAAAAAAGCGATGGAATTGCTGCGTTTGGAAAACCTGAAAAACTATGAGGTGGCTGAAGAGGTAGGCTACAGCAATCCGCAATATTTCAGTATTTGCTTTAAAAAATATACAAGCTGCACACCAGCGGAATATAGGAAAAAGTTTAAATAAAAAAGACACTTGATGAGGGCAAATAGCCCTCATTTTTTTATAGTATAAAAATTTAAGAAAAGCGTTTGATATTTTAAGGACTTGCCAGGGTCAAATTGTAAACCCTTACATCCTTTTATATAATCGATGTGTAAGAATTATCAAAAAATAGTGATTTATTCGACAAAGGTATGTACAAGGAGATGCTGATTTTCGGCATTACATAAGGGGGCAATTGTTGATGGAAACACGTTATGCAAATCATCCAGAGGAAATAAAACGTTATAACACGGACGAATTAAGGGAGCACTTCCTAGTGGAAACACTGTTTGAACCAGGAAAGGTCCATCTTACTTATACACATGTGGACCGCATGATTTTTGGCGGTGTGACACCTGCAGAGGAAACATTAACGATTAAGCTTGATAAGGAGTTGGGCGTGAGTTATTTCCTAGAGCGCCGTGAATTAGGAATTATTAATATCGGCGGAGACGGTGTTGTTGTTCTCGATGGAGAAGAATACGACATGGTGCGCCAAGACGGGCTGTATGTCGGCCGAGGAACGAAAGAGGTGCTGTTCCGTTCGAAAGATCCTGAGCAGCCGGCGAAGTTTTATATTAATTCGACACCGGCCCACCATACGTATCCAACTGTGAAAATTGATATTCGCAACATTAAGCCGCTTGAAGCAGGTGAGCCGGAAAAGCTGAACGTACGGAAAATTTACCAATATGTGCATCCGAATGTTTGTGAGAGCTGCCAGCTGCAAATGGGCTTGACGATGCTTTCACAAGGAAGTGTCTGGAACACGATGCCTTGTCATACACATGAACGCCGTATGGAAGTATATTTGTATTTTGATATGGCTCCGGACACACGTGTATTCCACTTTATGGGCCAGCCGGATGAGACAAGGCACCTGATTATGAAAAACGAGCAGGCGGTAATATCGCCAAGCTGGTCCATCCATACAGGAACGGCAACGAGTAACTATACATTTATCTGGGGTATGTGTGGCGAAAATATTACGTACGACGATATGGACCACGTGAAGATGGAAGATCTGCGGTAGAAAACGCTCGAAAATAGGAGGGAAAAGTATGACGTCTGCATTAAATGAATTCTCATTAGATTTTTTCTCATTGGCCGGCAAAGTAGCGATTGTCACTGGCGGTAATACAGGTCTAGGGCAAGGCTATGCCGTTGCACTGGCAAAAGCAGGGGCGGACCTTTTCATCGTTACGCATGGAACGAACTGGGAGGAAACGAAAGAGCTGATTGAAAAAGAGGGAAGAAGAGTCTCGTTTTATCAGGCGGACTTATCGAACCGGGAGAATATAAAAGGGTTAGTGGAGAACTGCTTAGCTACGTATGGAAAGATTGATATTTTAGTTAACAATGCAGGGACGATCCGCCGGGCACCGCTGCTTGAGTATAAGGAAGAGGACTGGGATGCGGTGATGGATCTGAATTTGAATTCAGTCTATTACTTGAGCCAATTGGCAGCAAAAGTGATGGCAGAGCAAAAAAGCGGCAAAATTATCAATATCGCCTCGATGCTATCTTACCAAGGCGGGAAATTTGTGCCGCCGTATACGACAAGCAAGCATGGAATCGCAGGCCTGACAAAGGCATTTGCCAATGAGCTGGCAGAATACGGTATACAAATTAACGCCATCGCACCGGGCTATGTGGAGACAAAAAACACAGCGCCGATTCGTGAAAATCCAGAACGGCTTGCGGAAATTACGAGCCGCATTCCTGCAGGACGCTGGGCAACACCGGCTGATTTGATGGGAGTCGTTGTATTTTTGGCGAGCAGGGCATCGGATTATATGAACGGCCACATTGTAGCGGTTGACGGAGGCTGGCTGGCGAGATAGCTTTCTGCACGAGAGATGGTTACTAAAGCCGTATCGACTTGAATGATACGGCTTTTACTAGATATCAGGAGGAACAAATATGAGAGCGAATATTGGCATTCGGGCACACGATATCGGAAGTCTTCCATTAGCGCAGTTGACAAAAGAAATTGCCGATAAAAAGCTATCTTCTGTTCAACTGGCAATTGCAAAATCCTTTCCGTCATTGTACCCGGGGGCAGGGTCATTAACGCCTGGGCTGGCCCATCATTTAAAGCAGGCATTTGCAAAACACGATATACAAATTGCTGTGCTTGGCTGCTATATTAATATGATTCATCCCGATCAAAACGAACGGGCAAACCAATTGAATAAATTCAAAGAGCATATACGATACGCTCGTGATCTAGGCTGCAGCATTGTAGGGACGGAAACCGGAAGTGTCATACCGGAGCTGGGCTATACAGAGGATAATTTCCGTGAAGAACCTTATCAAGAGGTTGTAAAAAGCGTAAGAGAGCTTGTGGAGGAAGCCGAAAAATTTGGTGTCATTGTGGGGGTTGAAGGCGGAATTAATCACCCGATCCATACACCGCAAAGAATGAAAAGACTGCTAGATGACATCTCGTCCACGAATCTACAGGTCATTTACGATCCGGCTAACTTCATGAGCCTGGAAAACTATAAAGAACAGGAACAAGTAATAGAAGAGGCGATGACGCTTTTTGGCGACCGGATTGCGATTCTCCACGCGAAGGATTTTGTCGTAAACAATGACCAAATCGAGATGGTCCCAGTCGGAACAGGCTGGTTAAAATATGATGTATTGTTCCAGCAACTTAAACAAAGGAAGCCGTATATCAATATATTGATGGAAAATACGAAAGAGCCGCATATTTCAGCAAGCATGGCCTTTTTACAGGAGAAATACGAACAGGCATAAGGGGGAGAAGGGATGGAGAAGCTGTCACGAAACTTGTTCCCGGATATACCACAGTATCCCGAGAAAGTTTTGCAGTTTGGCGAAGGCAATTTTTTACGGGCTTTTGCTGACTGGCAAATTGATGTCATGAACCAACAAACGGAATTTAACGGCAGTGTGGTTGCTGTACAGCCGCGCGGGCAGGGGAAAATGGAAAAATTGAATCAACAAGATGGGCTATACACGCTGTTTCTGATGGGCATGAAGGATGGAAAAGCGGTAAAAGAGCACCGGGTCATCAGCTCTATTTCAAGAGGAATTGACCTATTCAACCACTACAATGAGTATATGGAGCTTGCACATAACCCCCATTTGCGTTTCGTTATTTCAAATACGACGGAAGCCGGAATTGTTTTCGACCCCGATGATCGGCTGGAGGACCGCCCGCAAAAATGCTTTCCAGCAAAGTTAACCGCTTTTTTACATGAGCGTTTCCGGGCTTTCAGCGGAGCTAGCAGCAAGGGGCTTATTGTTTTGCCGTGTGAGTTAATCGAAAAGAACGGCGATTTATTAAAGAAATATATTTTACAGTACGCTGCTGTTTGGCAGCTGGGTGAAGGTTTTACGCAATGGATCGAGGAAGCAAACACATTTTGCAATACGATGGTCGACCGCATTGTACCGGGGTATCCCGTGGATTCAGCCGATGAGATGACAACTGAACTCGGCTATTTGGATGACTACATGGTGATGGCAGAACACTATCACTTATGGGTAATCGAAGGACCGAGATGGCTGCGTGACGAATTCCCGGCACAGCAGGCAGGCATGAACACGTTAATTGTCGATGATCTGACACCGTACCGCACCCAAAAAGTACGCATTTTGAACGGAGCACATACTGCCATGACACCTGTTGCATATCTTTATGGGTTAAACACCGTCGCAGAGGCAGTCGAGCATGAAAAGACAGGGACTTACATTAAGGAATTAATTGATGAGGAAATTATTCCTGCCCTGGATTTTCCGAAAGAGGAGCTGCATGCTTTTGCAGCAGATGTAATGGACCGATTTAGAAATCCGTTTATTCAGCATTACTTACTCAGTATTTCATTGAATTCGGTGTCGAAATTTAAAACGAGAAATTTACCGACATTACTAGAATACGTTGAGCAAAAGCAAACTTTGCCAGAGAGGCTTGTTTTTGCGCTTGGAGCATTAATTTCATTTTATAGAGGCAAACGTGGGGAAGAGGATATTCCATTAGAGGATAATGAACGGGTTTTGCAGTTCTTTCAGGAGCAGTGGGCACTGTATGATGGCACATTCCCAAGTGTCTTACAGCTTGTAGAAAATATATTACGATACGAGGAATGGGCACAAGATTTAAATCAAATACCGGGATTAACCCTAGCAGTAAGTGAGGCACTGTATAAAATAGAGACAAACGGGATGAAGGCGGCTATCGAGTCAATAAAAGAGGTAAATAGCGGGCTTGAGGGGGATTCTCATGATGGATGTTATTCAACTAAATGATCACGATAATGTCGTGGTGGCATTAAAGGATTTAGTGAAAGACTATATTGTAACTGTTAAAGGGCAGCAAATTAAGCTGAAGGACAATGTGGACAGAGGGCATAAAATCGCCATTACCGACATTGCACCGAATGAGCATATTTTGAAATACGGCCATCCGATCGGTTTTGCAGTAAATGCTATTACTGCCGGTGAACATATTCATACCCACAATACCAAAACCAATCTGGATGGTATTCAATCATATGAATTTCGTCAGCAATTGAATGCCAATCCCTTTCAGAACGAGCAGCTAACCTTCCAGGGGTTCAAAAGAAACAATGGAGAGGTCGGGATTCGTAATGAGCTTTGGATTGTGCCGACAGTAGGATGTGTCAATGGCATCGCCGAAAAAATGATCAAGCGGTTTGAACGTGAAGTAGGAGATATAGCGCCCTTTGAAAATGTTCTTGTGCTAAAGCATAACTACGGCTGTTCCCAGCTGGGAGATGACCATGAAAATACAAGAAGCATTTTAGTGAATGCTGTGCACCATCCAAATGCAGGCGGTGTACTGGTGCTTGGGCTTGGCTGTGAAAATAATACGCTGCATGAATTTAAGCAGGAGCTGGGCGATTATGATGAATCCCGGGTGAAGTTTTTATCCTCGCAGGAAGTACAAGACGAGATAGAAGCAGGAGTTGCGCTATTAAAAGAAATCTACAAAGCGGCAAAAGAGGATAAGAGAGAAGCGGTTCCGTTAGCAGAATTGAAGGTTGGCCTGAAATGCGGCGGTTCAGATGGATTTTCAGGCATTACAGCCAATCCGCTGTTGGGCAGGTTTTCAGACTTTTTAGCTGCGCAGGGCGGGACGACGGTTTTAACAGAGGTGCCGGAAATGTTTGGTGCAGAGAAAATTTTAATGGCACGCGCTGAAACTAAAGAAGTATTTGAAAAAACCGTGGATATGATTAATGACTTTAAAGAATACTTTATCCAAAATAATCAGCCGATTTATGAAAACCCTTCGCCTGGCAATAAAGCAGGAGGCATTACGACACTTGAGGATAAATCTTTAGGCTGTACACAAAAAGCAGGTACATCAACGGTCGTAGACGTATTGAAATACGGTGAGCGTTTAAAGCGAAAGGGACTCAATCTGTTAAGTGCACCCGGAAATGATTTAGTTGCCTCTTCCGCCTTAGCGGCAGCCGGATGCCAGCTTGTATTATTTACGACTGGCAGGGGTACTCCATTCGGCTCTTTTGTACCGACGATGAAAGTTTCGTCCAACACGCCGATTTATGAAGCGAAGCCCCACTGGATCGACTTTAATGCAGGTGTTCTTTTGGAACAGGAAGCAGACGGCGTACTGCGTGAATTTATTCAGTATATTATTCGGGTTGCAAGCGGCGAGTGGCTGAATAACGAAAAAAATGACTTTAGGGAATTAGCCATTTTTAAAACGGGTGTTACATTATAACGTAGAGCGCTGTGCTAAAAGTCACTTTGACCTTTAGCGCAGCTTTTTTGTCATTCATCCTTGATCCGGCGGGAGTCACATCAACATGTCACCCGCGCTGTTTTGGAAATATATAAAAATATTAAACAATTATCTAAAAATTTTAAATTATCTTTGAAAGCGTTTTCTAATAGAATGGAGAAAAGAGAAAAACGTGTGGTTAGTAAGCCAGGTCTCATAGGAGCTTTACTAGCCAACTCTTTAAAGTAGGGGGCAGCAGCAATGGCGGAATTAAAGCTGGATAATATTTATAAAATTTATGATAACAAAGTAACGGCAGTAAACGATTTTAATCTTCATATTCAAGACAAAGAATTTATCGTGTTTGTCGGTCCATCAGGATGCGGGAAATCAACAACGCTTCGTATGATTGCAGGGCTTGAAGAGATTTCAAAAGGGGATTTCTATATTGATGAGCAGCGTGTCAATGAAGTGGCTCCGAAAGACCGGGATATCGCGATGGTATTCCAGAATTATGCCTTATACCCGCATATGACGGTGTATGACAATATTGCATTCGGCTTAAAGCTGCGCAAAATTTCAAAGCAGGAAATTGAACGCCGGGTGACGGAGGCCGCAAAAATTTTAGGGCTTGAAGAATATTTAACTCGTAAACCGAAGGCGCTTTCCGGTGGACAACGGCAGCGTGTGGCACTAGGCCGTGCCATTGTACGGGATGCAAAAGTGTTTTTAATGGATGAACCGTTGTCCAATCTTGATGCTAAGCTGCGTGTGCAAATGCGTGCTGAAATCGTGAAGCTTCACCGCCGTTTAGAAACAACGACTATTTATGTTACGCATGACCAAACGGAAGCAATGACGATGGCAACCCGGATCGTAGTAATGAAAGACGGTGTTATCCAGCAAGTAGGAGCACCAAAATATATTTACGATAATCCGGAAAATATTTTTGTAGGCGGCTTTATTGGATCACCTTCGATGAATTTCCTTAACGGCATCGTAAAGGAAACAGGCTTTGTAATGGACACGAAAACAATTGATATACCGGCAGAAAAAATGGCTGTTTTACGTTCGCAAGGTTATATGGATCAAGAGGTGGTTTTAGGCATTAGGCCGGAAGATTTCTTTATTGAGCCGGAACGAATCGACGCGTCTAAAGGAACGGCATTCCAGTTTGATGTTGAGGTAGCTGAGTTAACAGGTGCTGAAATGATGATTTACTCCAAAATAGAAGATCAAAATATAGTGGCGACTGTAGACGTTCGCAATAATATCGAACCGGGGCAGAAAATAGAATTAGCTTTTGATATGAATAAAGCGCATTTCTTCGACAAGAACAGCGAAATAAGAATTCGCTGATAAAGTAAAAGGAAGCTCTTTTTAGGATAGCCGCTATTCAATTATTGTAGTGGCTATTTCCTTTTGTAGGAGAAAGAACGTGGAGAAGCTTCGCAAAAAAATGTGCAGCCTTCTTACATTAATGCAGATCTGGGGGATTGAAATGACAAATAAAACTATTTTCACGTTAGGGGACGCACTCATTACGTTCAATCCAAGTGCTGCAGGCCCTTTACGCTATGTTTCTTCTTTTGAAAGAAAAGTTGGGGGAGCAGAGCTTAATTTTGCCATCGGCTGTGCGCGCCTAGGTCTTGATGTGAAGTGGATGAGCCGGCTCGGTGGAGATGAATTCGGCAAATATATTTATAAAACAGTACGCGGAGAAGGAATTAATATGAGCGAAGTAAGGCTGGTAGACGGCTATCCAAGCTCATTAAACTTTAAGGAGATTTTAGAGGACGGCTCCGGTAAAACATTTTACTACCGATACCAGTCTCCTATTTCTACATTGATGCCCGATGAGATCAAGCCCGAATTATTCCATGATGTTGCCTATATTCATTTAACGGGTGTGTTTCTAGCAATCGCGGAAAATAACTTGCACATTGTCTTAAAGATTCTGGACATTGCCAAGGAACGAAACATCCCGGTAGCATTCGACCCGAATATTCGCCTGAAGCTATGGACGATCGAAGAAGCCCGTGCAGCCTATTTCAGGATTTTCCCGTATGTCGATGTGCTGCTGACGGGGCTGGATGAAATTGAAATGATAGTAGGAGATGTGTCTTTAGCGTCCTTTGCCGAGCAATATACTATCGAGCAGCTTGTCATTAAAGACGGAGCGAATGGTTCGAAAGCTTATATTGCCGGTGAGTGGTATGAGGCTGCACCATTTAACGTGAAACCAGTCGATACGGTCGGTGCAGGTGACGGCTTTGATGCTGCCTATATTTATGGATTAATGAATAATTACGGAGTGCAGGAGCGCTTGACGTTTGCCAATGCAGTCGGTGCAATGGTCACAACGGTAAAAGGCGATAATGAAGGGCTGCCTGAATATGATGAGGTGCAAATATTTTTAGGAAACAAAACAGCGGTGGAAAGGTAGGGTTACAGATGTCAAAGTCAGAAATCATTCAGCAAATTAAGCAGCATAAATTAGTAGCAGTAGTGCGCGGTGCTTCGGCAGAAGAGGCGTCAGGCATTATAAACGGGGCTGTACAGGGAGGCATTCGTTTAATTGAGCTTACATATACGACACCGTATGTACAGGATGTATTCCAGGAAGTTCGTAATCTGGATGCACTTATAGGTGCCGGTACAGTGCTGGATGCAGAAACGGCAAGACATGCCATTTTGCATGGCGCAAAATTTATAGTGAGTCCTAGCTTCAGCAAGGACATTGCCACACTATGCAATCGATACAGCATTCCTTATTTGCCGGGCTGTATGACAATTCGAGAAATGGTGCAGGCACTGGAATCAGGCTGCGACCTTGTAAAGCTGTTCCCCGCGAGTAACTTTACGCCTGCCTTCATTAAATCTGTGAACGGCCCGTTACCGAACGTAGAGATTATGCCAACAGGCGGTATTGACGCGAATAATATGCGTGAATGGCTGGATGCCGGTGCTGTAGCTGTAGGCATTGGCAGTGACTTATCGAAGGCGTATAAGCAAGGCGGCCTTGATGCAGTGGCAGCAGCAAGCAGGAACTACTGCGGGCAATTATATCAGGAACAATAAAAGTGGAGGGGGAAAGCCAATGACTAAAGCATTTTTAGATGACCGTTTTTTATTAAACAGTCCTGTAGCTGAAAGACTCTATAACGAGTATGCAAAAGACCTGCCGATCATCGATTATCATTGCCATTTGATTCCGCAGCAGATTTTTGAAGACACGGTATTTGAAAACATCACGGAAGTATGGCTGAACGGCGATCATTATAAGTGGCGTGCAATGCGGGCAAACGGTGTCGATGAAACGTACATTACAGGGGATGCAGCACCTTATGAAAAATTTGAAAAATGGGCTGAAACGGTACCGGCTACATTAGGGAACCCCCTATATCACTGGACACATTTAGAGCTGCGCAGGTATTTTAACGAAGAGAGACTAGTGAACAGCCAAACGGCACCAGCGATTTGGGAAAATGTTAATGGACAGCTAAAAGAAAAATCGGTTCGTGAACTTATTAAGCAATCGAATGTCGAGGTCATTTGTACAACGGATGATCCGATTGACTCGCTTGCATATCATATTCAATTAAAGCAGGATAAAGAGTTTACGGTACAGGTGCTGCCAAGCTTTAGACCCGACCAGGCATTGGAAATTAACCGTCCAACCTTTACCGGCTGGATTGCTAAGCTTGCGGACGCCTCAAAGGTCAACATTACGAGCTTGGCTGATTTAAAAGCGGCCCTGCAGCAGCGTATCGCCTTTTTTGCAGAGGCAGGATGCAAAGTGTCGGATCATGCGCTCGATCAACTCTATTACGAGCCGGCTACCGAGGAACAAGTAGATGCGATCCTCCAGGAAGCATTGGCGGGGAAAAAGGTAACGCAGCTGGAAGAGGCGCAATATAAAACACATTTGCTGCAGTTTTTAGGACAGCAATATACGGCATATGATTGGGCGATGCAATATCATATTTCCGCGCATCGCAATAATAATACAAAAATGTTTAACACACTTGGCCCGGATACAGGCTATGACAGTATAAATGATGGGCAGATTGCCGTTCCTTTAACTAAGCTGCTGGACAGCCTGGCTATGGAAAATGCATTGCCCAAAACAATTATTTACTCACTAAATCCGAAAGATTATTACGTGATTGCAAGTATTGTGGGAAGTTTTCAAGAGCGTATACCAGGCAAGATCCAATTCGGCACAGCATGGTGGTTCAATGACCAAAAAGAGGGCATGCTTGATCAGATGAATGCATTGGCAAGCATCGGTTTATTGAGCCGTTTTATAGGGATGCTTACAGATTCAAGAAGTTTCCTTTCCTATACACGCCATGAATATTTCCGCCGTTTACTATGTGATGTGATTGGGCAATGGGTAGTGGATGGTGAAGCTCCGGAAGATTATGAGCTGTTAGGAAAAATGGTAGAAGACATTTGCTATTATAATGCGAAAAGGTATTTTAACTTTTAAAAAGGAAGGGTAAAATAGTGCCGAGGAAAACCATTCAAACGTATGAATTTGAATAAAAGCACAATAAATCTTCGTATCAAAGTTATAATAAAAATATCTCTTGCATTTTAAAAATACCGGTGTATAATAATGACCAGATGACCGAAAAGTTATTTTGGTCATTTTTATGTTCAGACTGTAAGAGAAAATGCTAGCAAAGGGATGACGTCTAATGGACCGCAGGCAGGAAATTTTAGATGCAGCTACAAAGTCCTTTTCACTCTTTGGGTATAAGGCGACGACGATTGAGCAGGTAGCAAAGGTTGCGAATGTAGGCAAGGGAACGATCTACACGTTTTTTGACAACAAGGAAGTGCTGCTGCAGGAAGTGGTTGTTTCGTTGATTCGGGAAATGAAGGTAGCAATGGATATGACCGTTGATCCGTCCGTCAGCTTTATCGAGAATGCACATATGGCGCTGATGAAAATGCTTCAATTTAGAGAGAAGCATGTGCTATTTGCCAAGCTGGTCGAAGAGGAGAAAGCGTTGCGCACGCCGGCAGTAAAGGAAATGCTTCAGGTAATCGAAACCGAAATCATTTCGTATATTGCAGGATTTATTCAAATCGGCATTGATAAAAAGCACATTAACGAATGTGATCCGCCGCTTGTCGCTTATTTACTGCTGAAATCGTATCTGGCGTTTGTAGTAGATTGGCAGCAAACACATGATGAGCCTCTAAGTGAAGAAAAGATCTTATTGACGTTTAAGCAGACAATCTTTAGCGGCTTAACAAAAAAATAGACAAAATCAGTTTTCTTTTGAGGAATAACTGATTTTTTCTTGGAACAAAATGACCAAATGACTGTTTCGGTCAGTTAGTATTATTAAATAGAAGGTGGAATAGAATGTTTAAGTCAGAATGGCTAAAAGTATTAACAACGCGAAAAATGATTATTTCAATCGTCGCCGTGTTGTTCATTCCGGTGTTATACAGTGGGATGTTTTTATGGGCCTTTTGGGATCCGTATGCCAATTTAAACAGCATCCCTGTTGCTGTAGTAAATGAAGACCACGGTACAACGTATGAAGGCGAAGAGATGGCCCTTGGTCAGGAGCTTACAAAGAAACTGATAGACAGTAAGCAGTTTAAATTTGAGGAAGTGCCGAGTGATCAGGCAGAGAAACAGCTTGAGGATTTAGATTATTACATGATTATCCGCATTCCTGAAAACTTTTCGGAACATGCGACAACTTTATTAGATGAAACACCATCTAAGCTTGTCATTGACTATATTCCAAATGAAGGCTATAACTTCCTTGGTGCACAAATCGGTGAAACAGCTTTAGATCGTATTAAAGCTGAGGTCAATACACAGGTAACGAAAACTTATGCAGAGCAGCTCTTCACATCGATTACAAAATTAGGCGATGGTTTTACGGAGGCTGCAGATGGTGCAGGTGAGCTGGATAACGGAGCGAAAAAAATCGTTGATGGGGCAGAGGACCTTGAAGGATATTTGGAGCAGCTGGCAGCCAGCACAATCGAATTGTCTGATGGTACAGACGAGCTGACAACAGGTGCGAAAAAAGCGGCATCCGGTGCGAACGATTTAGCAAAAGGTATTGCGACAATCGAAGACGGAAGCACACAGCTGGCAGCAGGTGCCAATCAAGCGGCATCCGGTGCAACTGATTTAGCACAAGGAATTTCAAGCTATACAGAAGGTGCTGCACAGGTAGCGGCCGGGCAAGCAACATTGGTAGAGAAACAGCAGTCATTAGCAGCTGGGATTTCCAATGTAGCTAACGGCAGTGCAAGCTTACAGGCAGGTGCCAATCAGTTAGACGGCAGCGCAGCAAGCCTGCATCAAGGAATCAGCGCACTGTCACAACAAATGCAAGACGTGCTCGCAAGCCTGCCTCCTGAACAGGCACAAGCGTTACAGGCAACATTAGATCAATTAAACACAGGCAGCGAGCAATTAGCCGGCGGTGTATCACAGCTTGCAGCGAGCGCAGGTGAGTTACAGCAAGGAGCTGCACAATTACAGGATGGCAGTACACAAATAGCTGCCGGCCAACAGCAGGTAGCAGACGGTGCCAATAAGCTGGTGGCAAACTCCGAAGCACTTGTAAACGGCGCAGCAAGCCTGAAAGCCGGGAATGAAACATTAGCAAGCAAGCTGTCTGAGCTGGCAAATGGCGCAGGAACAGCAAAAGCGGGTGCCAATGAATTAGCGTCTGGTTTAAATGCGTTAGTGCAAGGCAGTACAACATTAAATGACGGTACATCTTTACTTGCGGAGAAATCCGGCGAGCTGGCAGATGGTTCGTCAACACTGGCAGCAGGTACAAAAGAGCTGGCAGACGGAACAACAACGTTAGCTTCCAAGCTGACAGAAGCCAGCGGGGAAGTAAATATTCAGCCAAACGATAAAAACTATGACATGGTTGCACAACCGGTAACTGTCGAAAAAGAAGCAATTAACAAAGTACCAAACTACGGTACTGGGTTTGCACCATACTTCATTTCATTAGGTTTATTTGTAGGGGCATTGTTAATTTCTATCGTGTTCCCGC
Source organism: Lysinibacillus sp. (assembly GCA_031181585.1). Classification (GTDB taxonomy): domain Bacteria; phylum Bacillota; class Bacilli; order Bacillales_A; family Planococcaceae; genus Lysinibacillus_B. The sequence goes on along the minus strand of JAPSKP010000008.1, from coordinate 19,586 downwards.
TTGTTGAGCCGGCCATTCGTCCAACAAGTGCTGTCGCATGGTTCTTCAGTAAAGTTTCGATTTTAGCTGTAGTAGGTATTATTCAATCGCTTATCTCTGTGGCGGTTGTAGTAGGTCTGCTAGGCCTTGAACCAGACAGCTTACTGATGTTCACATTAACAGCAATCCTGACAAGCTTTACATTCTTGGCGATTATTCAAATGTTCGTATCAATCTTTGGGGATCCAGGGCGATTTATCGCGATTTTAACATTGATCATTCAGTTGACAACAAGTGCAGGTACTTTCCCATTAGAGCTAGTACCGGATCCATTAAAATCGTTTAACCCGTTCTTCCCAATGACATACTCTGTCCAAGCATTTAAAGCAGCAATTTCTACAGGTGACATGGCGTTCCTAGGCTTCAACAGCTCAGTACTTGCTGGCTTTATGATCGCATGTCTAGTCATTACATTCGGCTACTTTGCATTAATCTTTAAAAAGCGTTACTCAAAAGAGTCGGAAGCAGTAGAAGCATAAGAAAAACAACCTTTACGGTAAACATGTAGAGGCTAGGATAAAGCAAAAGGCACCATTTTTCTCAAGTGGAAAAATGGTGTTTTTTTGTATGGTGAAAATTGATTTCCGTTACGGGGAAGCTCTCTGCGGACCCGGGCTGAGCCTGTAGACATGGGTTTCGTGCTATTTCCGCCGGAAGCTTTGTTCTCCATTTCTTCTTGGGGATTTTATGTACCAGCCTCATTTTGTTGTGTAAAGAGAAAATGAAAACAGCCAGCCGGCACCGAGTAAGTATCGATGCCGGCTGGCTGCTTGATTCTTCTATTACGCTTCGACTACTTCGTCTAAGCTGTTTTTATCATTGTATACTTTTTCATCGAATTCGCCGGTAATTTTACTTGTTAGTACACCAGAAGTCATACTTCCGCTTACATTTACTGCTGTACGTCCCATATCGATCAGAGGCTCAACAGAGATTAGTAAACCAACAATTGCTACAGGTAAGTTCAATACAGAAAGAACAATTAAAGAAGCGAATGTGGCACCGCCGCCTACGCCGGCAACACCGAATGAGCTGATCATGACAACCAATACGACTGTCAGGATAAAGCTAATGCTAAATGGATCAATACCAGCAGCTGGTGCTACCATAATCGCTAGCATCGCTGGATAAATCCCTGCACAGCCGTTTTGTCCAATACTTAAACTGAATGGTCCAACAAAGTTTGCTACACCTTCTGAAACACCGTACCCATTTGTTTGCGTTTTGATATTAAGCGGCAGCGTACCTGCACTTGAACGTGAAGTAAACGCAAATGTCAGAGCAGGTAATCCCTTTTTCAAGAATGTGACTGGGCTTAATTTTGCAAGAGCAATCATGATCAGGTGAACGATGAACATCGCAATAAGCGCTACATAAGACGCAACGACAAATTTACCCAAATTCCAGATCGCCTCATAATCACTTGTTGCTGCAACCTTTGTCATTAAAGCTAAAACCCCGTATGGTGTAATGCGTAGTACCAATGTTACGATACGCATCGTGATGGCATATAGAGTATCTACAATTTTCGCGAACAGCTCAGCTTGTTCCGGTTGTTTACGTCGGATACCTAAATAGGCAATCCCAATAAAGGATGCGAAAATCACAACAGCGATTGTGGAAGTTGTCCGCGAGCCTGTCAAATCAGCGAATGGATTTGAAGGAATAAACGAAAGGATTTGATCAGGAATCGTCATATCCTCTACTGTTGCCACTCGTTCTACTAGTTCTTCGTTACGAGCGTTTTCCGCATCACCAGCTTGTAATTCAACTCCGTCTAAACCGAAGCCAAGAGCAGCCCCAATTCCGATTAATGCTGCGATCCCAGTTGTGACAAGTAAAATCCCGATCCCGTAGAAACTGATCTTTCCAAGGTTTTTTGTAAGATTTACCTTTGTAAATGCCCCCACAATGGAAATGAAGACTAATGGCATAACAACCATCTGCAGCAGCTTCACATAACCTGAACCGACAATGTCAAACCATTCAATAGTTGTTGCAGTGACATCAGATGTTGTGCCGTACAGCAGGTGAATAATGATACCAAATACAATCCCTGCGCCGAGACCTGTAAATACACGCGTTGAGAATTTCACGTGTTTTTTCTGCATCATATATAATCCAAAAATTAATGCAAGAAGAATAACGATATTTATGATAATAAGTAACGTATTCAAAATAGACCCTCCTTCGAATGAATTTTTAAATTACAAAGCATAGTCAATGTAACTAAAAAATCTTTTAATTTTGCTGAGCATTAATATATTACAATAAATCTAATAGAGAAAGTAGGATTTTGCTTGCTGTATATTTCGAATCACAAAATAGTTATATCAGTGCAAGAACTTGCTTTTAAAATACCGCAGCAAAGACGAAGAACATCGCTCTTTCCACTCCATATCGATTGAAAGCTGTGCCCTACATATTGTCTTATATTGCGGCAAATACACTATCTATATTCCCCATAAAATTCAGAACAATCCGATGAACAAAAATAAAAATCAATATGTACGATTTGGCATTAAATGAGGATGATTAAAATTGATAAAACGGTATGATTCGAATAAAATCACAAGAGAAACCTTTTGAAATAAAGTTTATAAAGGAGGAAGACAAGAATGAAGAAATATTGGATATTCCTTCTTATTGTATTGTTAGTCGGCTGCAGCGGCCGTGAAGAGGCTGCCCCGTTATTCACAGATGATCAGGCTGTACCGTTTCAGATTGTGAAATATGAGGAGAAAATCGCACCTGTTTATGAACAGCTTGTCCCGCATATTGCTTATGCAAAAACGGAAGGCCAGCTGGAAGCATTAAAGGGAAGATTCGATATAGAAAATCTTTCAATGGATATGGAGCAATATTTCGCTGTATTTATCGTGACGTATTCAGATAGCTGCGGCATAGCAGTAGACGGTGTTTATAATAAGGACGGGCTGCTGTCTGTGCAGCTGCTGTCAGCGAGCGGGGAAGCGTGCGATGAAACGCCAGAGCCGCATACCTTTGTCCTTCAGGTCGAAAAGGGCGAATATGAAAAAGTGCAGCTGTATAATGGCAATGTCATTAAATCCTCGATGGATGTCGAGTAATGATAGCTTACAGGGAAATTTGAGAACAGCAATAGGACTGCTTCTGCTGTCATAATCAAACGCTATTTTCTCATAGAGCAGCCTTTCAAAAAGCAATGTTCACACTTGTTGATCATTGCTTTTTATATTGCCGCCCAGCCGGCCCGTTATGAGCCAAACCCAAATAAGCCCTTCCAACGAAGGGAAGGGCCAAATCGCTATAGGATAAGCGTTGATAATACAGACTGCTTATGTGTCTATTGAGTCAGCACATCATCTACATAAAGCTTCGCTTGCACTAAGCCTAAATTCGTTTCTTTTCTCACAAAACGTACTATTTCAACAGTCGTTCTGCCATCATTGAACATGGCCGTAATTTTACTGTCTAAATCCGCATCCTTGTGTGCACGCAAATTCTTTGCTTGTACATCTTCAAGCTTTGTCACTTTATTTTGTAAAATGAAAATATAGCCTACTAAGAAAAGTATAATTAGTAGAGAGGATACTTCAAATAACACATTGACACCTCCTTTAATTATTCTTTACAGGTTACATCCATTTTTACCATTTGTAAATCCAATCAATTCAGCAGGTAAAGCAACAATTAATAATAGATAGCTTCCTGTAGCCACTGCTTTCAAAATTTTTCTCCGTATCCCACATGTGATAACACTCATAAAACAGCTTATGCATTTCAGTATGGTGTCATTGTTTTCAATCCACTTCTAGGAGAAGGGATCATCATAGGTCATACCATAAATACAGCCTTCCAATGGTTTTTCACTGCGTCTAAAACACCGCCTTTTCCAGCTGACAAAAAAACAATTTTTTAATCAATTGTAACATATTTACAAATTGAATTATTTGATATATTATAGGTATAAGAATTGTGTTTAGCTGTTATACTTTTGGGGTAAACACTTTGTAAGCTTATAATTAAATACCTATGATTAATCTTTAGGATACTTTAGAATTCACGTTTCCACCGAAAAAAATTCTTTTTAATTTCCAGTGTCGTTATATTTATTTGACTAATTCGGAATTTAAGTATATAGTGGAGTTAATAAAGTCCTTCGATAGGAAACAAGTTGAATTCACCTATTACAAAGAGTAATCAGTGGTATTTGATACTTTTTGTAATATGTGAATTTTTTTCTTTACAAAAAAAGCTTATATATTAAATTTTAATTAATGGAGGTCATTTACATGACACAAGGTACAGTAAAATGGTTTAACGCAGAAAAAGGTTTCGGATTCATCGAAGTTGAAGGCGGTTCAGACGTATTCGCTCACTTCTCAGCAATCCAAGGCGACGGCTTCAAAACTTTAGAAGAAGGCCAAAAGGTTGAATTCGAAGTAGAACAAGGTCAACGTGGACCACAAGCTACAAACATCGTAAAACTTTAATTTTTACGCATAGCTGAATCAAAGAGGAATCCTATTATAGGGTTCCTCTTTTTTTGTACAAAATTATAAAATAGTTATGACCAGCCTGTTCTTTAGCTGCCCTCTGTATTTCTATATTTTAATTTCTGAATAAAAAGAAAAATCGGTTGTTTCATAAGTTTACCATGATATAATAAGCTAAACTTTTTACATACCAACGGAAGGTATAGAGAAATGAAAAAAAATACGTTAAATTATCGCGTTTTTAAGTACAATTTTTTCCTTGCATTAGCGGTGATGTTGTTTGCGGTGGCGGCTTCTTATTTTGTCATGGCAAATGTAGTGGAAAATGAGATCGGCGAGCGTGCCTTAAGTGTGGCGAAGATGACAGCCAAGCATCCAGAGGTAATTGAGCGGATGAAGGAAGGCAGAACGACAAAGGAGCTGCAGCAGCTTGCACTTGAAATACAAAGGCAGGCTGGAGCTGAATACGTAGTGATTGGGGATGAACATTCTATCCGCTACGCCCATCCGGTACCAGGCAGGATCGGGGAAAAAATGGTGGGGGATGATAATACCAAAGCGCTGATTGAAGGGAAGTCTTACATATCGATTGCAGAGGGAACACTTGGGGAGGCAGTGCGGGGGAAGTCACCGATCTTCGATGAACATGGAACAATCATCGGTATTGTATCAGTCGGGTTTTTACGTAAAGAGATTCTCACTACTAATATCGTGTATGCCAAGTCATTAGTGGTTGTCCTGCTCATTACCGTTATTTTATCGGTACTATTGGCTACCTATCTTTCTAATAAAATAAAGGAACAGCTGCTGAATTATGAGCCAGAGGAGATTGCCGAAATTTTAACAGAAAGAAATGCGATGGTCGAATCCATCCGGGAAGGGATCATTGTAGTGAACACAGCCGGTACGATTACATTGAGTAATCATGCGGCGAATAAAATTTTAAATCGCCGGGAGACGGTAGTCGGAGAAAACATTCAAGCGGTTATTCCGCATACAAGGCTCATGGAAGTAATGGAGCATGGCGAAAAGCAGTTTGACCGGGTGATGAATATTAATAATGCCAAGACATTAGTGAATCGTGTACCGATTATTAAGGAAGGAAGGTATATTGGAGCGGTGGCGAGCTTCCGTCTTTTTGAGGAGATTGACCTCATTGCGGATGAATTATCGCAAGTAAACCAATATATTGAATCACTGCGGGCTCAAACACATGAGTACAATAACTTTTTATATACGATATCAGGGCTGGTCCAATTGCAGGCGTATGATGAAGCCATAGAGTTAATCCATCATGAGAGGATCGGCAATCATGCGTTGATTAACTTTATGAACCAGCATATTAAAGATCCATATTTAAGCGGCATTATGATTGGCTACTATAATCGGGCGAAGGAATTGAAAGTGAAGCTCCTGCTGGATGAAAGCAGCTATTGCGGCCGGCTGGAGTCCCCGATTGAAAAGCACCTGCTCATTTCGATATTAGGGAATCTGGTGACGAATGCATTTGAAGCAGTAGAACAACTGGAGGAACGGCAGCGGGTTGTCCGGATTTATATTTTTGAACATGAAAAGGAAATCGTATTTGAAATTGAGGATTCCGGAAAAGGAATCCAGCCGGAGCAAATGGATGTTATTTTTGAGCTGAAACAATCGACAAAAGACCAAAAAACAAGAGGATATGGTCTTCATATTGTGAAAGAGAATGTCACATTGTTAAATGGCTCGATTGCCATTGAAAAAGGAGACCTAGGGGGAGCACTGTTTATTATTTCTATTCCAAAAGAGGGGTGACGGGTATGGAGAAAAAAATAGAAGTACTTATTGTTGAGGATGATGTACGCATTGCCAAAATCCATGAGAAATTTATTGCTTCGATTGAAGGGTTTCAAACGGTTGGTATGGCCCATACAGTTGAAGAAGCGGAGCTGTGGATTGAAAGCCTGCAGCCGCAGCTGATTTTGCTCGATATCTATTTTCCGGACAAGCTGGGGGTAGAACTGTTTGAGTTTGTAAGGGAAAAAAGCCCGAAAACAGATATTATTTTAATCACGGGAGCAGCAGAGGTAGATATTGTGCGGCAGGCGTATGTGAATGGCGTGGCGGATTATTTATTAAAGCCCCTTACATTGCAGCGCTTTACAGAGTGTCTAGTCAAATACAAAGCGAAGAAAATGATCTTTGAAAGCGGAGATGTACTGAACGTAGAGGATATTAAGCGGCTGTGGAATTACCCCGGAGAAGCTGAATTGAACGGGAAATCGCTTGATATTCCAAAGGGGATCGATCCGGTCACAAAAACGAAAGTAGTCGATTTTATCAGGACATGCCAAGTTGGCATTACTGCAGAAAAGCTGGGAAAAAATTTAGGTATTAGTCGAACGACAGCACGCCGGTATTTGGAGCATCTAATGGAAGAGAGGCTGGTGCATGTCGAGCATATTTACGGCTCCGTAGGAAGACCTGAAAGAAGATATTTTATTACATGATCGTGATGAGAAATAAAGCGTGAGGATGACCGTCTTGCTTTTGAGGATACCAATCATTCCATGAAGCATATAGAACAATGAAAAAGCACGAAAATAATTAGTAGATATTACTCTTTGCCCAATACTCAGACGCCTTTCTATTATAAGAAAAGCGTCTGTTTTTATTTAGGGGCCATAGTGTCGAATGACTCGGCTCTTCGTAATGGAATAGAAAAAGACGATGCTCTTGAACAATTGAAAGAATAAGAGGGTATACTCCAGATATGCTGGGCTGGTATACTTGCCAAAGTCGAAAAGGTGAATTTTAATTCAATAATGAAATCTTTTTTGAAGGTTTCCAAGTAATACGGGAATCTAGAAGAAGAAGCTAAAATTCATTAGATACATTTAAATAAAGGTAAATGATTTATATGGTTAGGAATCGTCTCCCGTATGCGGGCAGAATTCTAGTGTTGAATAAAGCCTGGGTATGTCCAGTTTAGGAAGATGTCATCAAATTCTTAACATAATCGTGTAAATACTTTTTGTAATTTAAAGCCTCAATTGATACGCTAATAAAAATATGAAAGTAATATTAAATAATGGAGGTACTTTCATGGTAATACCATTACACGAAATACAGATGTATAGGAATTTTAATGAGCTTGCTAGTGATGTATTAGACCTGGCAAAGGAAATTTTACCTGATAAATTGATTTATTTAAGTTCTTTTACTGATAATCAGCAAGTTATCCTGAAAGTTTCAGACGCTGATACAGATATTCTTGTGACGGAGGGCAGGGCTATAAACCTTGATCAGAGTGTTTGTAATCGCATTGATTTCGAAAAAAATCAGCCATTAGTCTTTGAGGATGTAAGTAAAGAAGCCAGTTTGGACGATTTAAGAAAAATATACGGAAAAGTCAATATTAACGCTTATGTGGGCATACCTATTTCTCTTACGAATGGAGAGAAGTTTGGAACCTTATGCGCGGTTCATCATAAAGCTTCTCACTTTGACACGAAGAGCATAAGCATGCTTCAAAAAATAGCCAAGATGTTCTCCTATTATTTGGCTTTAGAAAAGATAGCCTATAGAGATTCGCTGACAGGACTATATAACAGGCAGTATCTCTTTAACTTCTTTGAAGACTTTGCTAAATCCGGGGGAGTGCTATTCTTTCTTGATTTGGATGGGTTTAAAAAGATCAATGATGTAAATGGACACGATACTGGGGACCAAGTATTAAAAGAGGTTGCTTCAAGGATTCAGCATTTTTTAAAAGAACAGGCTGATGTATTTGCGGTTAGATTAGGGGGAGATGAATTCATTATAAATTTCCCCCAGATGTCTTCAAGAGAAGAAATAGAAAAGCAGGCAGATTGTCTTCTTAACCATCTAAACGCTTGGAATACGCCATACCAGCTGTCGGCAAGTATCGGGATAGTCTCTTATCCAGCCAGTGAAACTGCTTCGCTCGAAACCATCCTTAAAAATGCCGATAACGCTTTATACCGCGCAAAAGCAGCGGGAAAGAATACTTTTAAAGTTTTTTAAAGAATTATTGGCGGAAATCAATATTTTTCAAAGGAATAGTGAATGGCCCGCTTAAGATAATTGGACGACTATCCAAAACGCTTCTGGGGCTGCTCCTATTTTTTGTGCTTTTCAAGGAAAGGTGTCTATTTTTTATTTAATAGTCAGAAAGGTATTCAATTAAAGGGCCAGATTGTTGAATAACAATTTTAATCTAAAGGGGATAATGTGAAGGTTTACACTTAAACTTGTCACAGATTAATTGAACATTGCTTTTTCCATATATATAACAGAAAATACGTTCGTGTTATAATTCTATTGAAGCTAAGGCTGCTAAATAGGGGTGAGAGTATGGAAAACATCAACATTCAAGAGCGTATGAAGCATTATAATGTGCAAGGTTTAAGTATTACGTTAATCAATCATGGTCAAATAAGTGGTACAGAAAATTACGGCTTATTAGAGGTAGAAAGCGATAAGAACGTAAATGAGGATACAATTTTTAGTGCTTGTTCAATTAGTAAGTTCCTAACAGGGATGCTTGTTATGAAACTAACAAACCAAGGACTACTTGATTTAGATGAAGATGTAAACAACAGACTCGTTTCGTGGAAAGTACCTGAAAATGATTTAACGAAAAATAAAAGAGTAACATTACGAAATTTACTTAGTCATCAATCTGGAATAAAAGACCCTGAAAACAGTTTTGGTGAGCTTAAATCAATTACAAGCTTTCCTTCTTTGGTTGAATTATTGGAGGGACATACCCCTTATTGTAAAGTTCCTATTGAAGTGAATTACGAACCAGAGAGTGGATTCGACTATTCTGATGCAGGTTATTGTATAATCCAGCAACTAATAGAAGATGTGACTGGAAAACCGTTTCATCAAATGATGAAAGAACTTATATTTGAACCATTAAAAATGGGAAGTAGCACATTGGATATGTCAATACCTGTTATGAGTAGTGAAAAATTTTCTTGCGGTCATAACAAAAATGGTAAATTAGTGGATGGAAAATATCCTTTATATCCCTACCCAGCATCTTCTGGACTTTGGACAACCTCGTTGGATTTAGCAAAATTGGTCATTGAATTAATGGATGCCATAAAAGGAGAAAGTAAAGCTGGTATTTCTTCAAATGTAATAAAAGACATGATAAGCCCGCAAAGAGGAAAAGGTTGGGTTGGACTAGGTGTGTTTCTAGCAGGTTCTGAAAAAGAAATAGAAATTCAATCACTCGGTTGGGGAGTAGGTTTTCAATGTATGATGGTGGCGTTTCCTTATTTAGAAAAAGGGGCAGTCATCATGACAAATACTGAATTAGGTGTTCATCAGATGGAAGGGATTATAGGAGAAATATATAGAACTCTTATATCCTAAAAAAGCGTTATTGAAGTAACAGTTGCTTTACCTTAAATAATGATCTTCAACAATCGGGCGCGATTCAAGTGTAATGAATTGTGTCTTTTTGGTTATCTACTTCAAAAATGGTGTAACTTACTTGTTAAAAACTGTGCATTAAAAAAGCACCAAAAATTTTGGCACTTAAGAATTTCCATTTCCGTTTATATCGTTATCTTTTTTCTCAAAACAGAGATTTACAGTTCTCCCATTAGAACGAGTTCTGTGTTGCGTATGGGAGGGCACCATAAATATTTCTCCAGGTAGTAGTTTAATTGTTTTATCATTAGCTAAATCAATAATGAGTTCCCCATCTAGTACCATAAATAATTCGTCTGTATCATGTTCATGCCAATGAAATTCTCCATCAATTACAGCAATTCTTAGAACATGATCGTTTATGTCAGATACAACGAAGTTGGTATATTCTGTTGTATTAGAAACTAAATTTATTAAATTTAATTTTTCCATTGTATTATTCAATCCATTTCCTCCTTCTTTTATAATAAAATGTTATATGAAAAATTGTATCAGAAAAGCTATAGATATAGATAAAAAAATGGAAAGAATATGAATAACTTAGTTAATGAACAATTCGAAGATACTATGCGATAGCTTATTCAATAATTAGGGAGCAATTATTGAATAAGCCCATTTTTTCTGCTTCTACTAATGAAGGCTATCTTCAATAGAAGAGTAGCTTTTTTTATTTTCTCCAAAAGCGTATTTTCAAAAGAGAAATAATTAGTACAAAATCATTAATTCCACTGTTTAAGCGTAGCCCTCTTGTAAACGGTTCGTCCAGCGAAAATTTATTTCTCAATCTATTGTAAACTTTTTTTTACAAATAGACTCTGTATTAGTGAAGACTTTAGAAAGGAGTGCCTATGGATTCGTATCTTTTGTTGGAGATATATAAAAAGCAATCAAAGTTGATTTATTTTTATTTAAAAAAGAACGGCTGTAGTCATGAAGATGCAGAAGATATTGTTCAAGAAAGCTATACGAAATTCATCGCTTATAGCAGTGGTGTTCCTTCCGATAAAGCACTTTCCTATATTTTTACGATTTCCATGAATGAATTTAAAAAACTGCTAAGGAAACGGGGCAAGGAACAAATTATTTCTATAGACGATGAATATTTCTGGAACAATTTTGCTAATGACCAGGATACAGAACTGAGCGTATTAACAATCGAAATGAATCATGAAATCGCATTTGTTTTAGATCATATTCAAGAAATCTTTAAGCAGCTTTTGTTATTAAAATATGAGCTGGAATTTAGCTATAAAGAGATTGCTTTGTTATTGGGTATGAAGGAAGAAACGGTTAGGACTTATTTATTTCGGGCAAGAAAAGAATTTCAAAAGAAGTGGAGGGAGCTACATGAATGATTTTTCAGATGATCTGTTTGATGAAAAGAAGATCAAGAAAGCAGTGAGAAGGGGGAAATTGAAGACAATCATTACTGTTATTATTATTTCTATCGTGATATTCGGAGTTTTAAACATAGCTAATTTTGCAATTTCGGCAAACTATAGTGAAAAGGCATTTAAGCAGTGGGATGCATATGTCCGTCTCAGCACGCCAAACGGTTACATAAGTGAAACTGTAGACTCCAGAGGTTTATTAGGTGGAGTAAGCAACTATGAAATTTCGAAAGACTTTAAAAGCAAATCGATTGTTATCGAACGAAAACAATACTCATTTGGTCTGATTCCATCTGTTTTAACATCTAGAGGATCGGGTGGCAAAATAGGTATTACAGGTGAAAATTGGCAATTTGGCTATAAAGAAAATGGTTGGCGAGAAATGATGTTTTTCCATCCGAATGTATTCTATCAAAAATATAAGGATGATGAAGAACTGATTGAGCGTATGCAAGGGGATAAAATTTATGAAGTGGCACTTTCCTTTAAGCAGCCTTACAAACCAAGTGAACTTTTCATACAGCTTCCCGAAATGACATGGTTTTGGATAGACACTTATAGTAGTGAACAATTAAACGAGTTTCAACAGGAAGCAAAAGAAAACGATTGGTCTTCAACATTTATTAGGGAAGAAGAAGCGCTAGGATTCTCAATAAACACACCTTTTATTTCAATCCATGATTTAGAAGGTGAGTATGAACATTTTTTAGAATTACTGCAAATGAGTATTTCCCCTGATCATCTAAATGCTTTTAACAAGATGAAAGATACCAAATTGGAGGATGTAGAAATATTAGGGGTGGTCGTTTATGGAACGAAGGATGAATTAGAAGAAATCCTTGAGAATCCTAAAATTAAAGCTTCTTCACTTGGAGGAGTCATTGAGAATTATTAGGACAAAATAAATAATATTGTTTTGCATTATCGAGTATTAAACAAGCCAACTAATAGAAGCTGATCGTTATTCCACAATCGGGCGCAATTCTTTAATAAAGAATGCGTCTTTTTCCATTAAAGAGCCATTTAATGAATAAGGTTTAGTGAATCGTTCCGATATTGGATGTCGATAGTAGGTTGTTCTTATTACTAAAATCAAGAAAATTGAAACTATACACTTGCTTGATACGTAATTTATAACATCAACACATTAATAAAAAAGGGGGCATTCAATGAGTTCTTCGAAATTCAGGATTAGCTGGTTGCTTTTGTACTTTTTGTGTGTATCACTATTTCTCTTTGTATCGGGTAATGTGGGGCGGTATTTGATTGAAACTCAAGGTATGGGTAGACAATTAGCCATGCTTTTACAAGGAGTGATTTTTACTGGGTTAACGCTTGTTGTACTTGTTGTGCTTAAAAGAAAAGATCCGGACATGTTCAAAAATATTGGTTTAAAGGGTGTGAATTCAAAGCCTAAGTTGATGGTCGGAATTGCGTTGCCTTTTGTTTTACTTGTATCAGGCATTTTAACAGCTTATTTATTTGGCGGCATAGAAAATGTCAGCTTGAACTTGACAACAAATGTTATGATGGCTATTTTAATCAATTCTGTGACGGCATTTATGTATGAGGCATTTCCAGAAGAAGTTTTTATCCGTGGTCTAATATTTGAAGAGTTGCATAAGAAATATCGCTTTATCATCTCTTTGTTTTTGCAACCGTTAATTTTCATCTGTGTGCCGATTATGGTGATGGCCATGGCGTCAATATTCTTTAGTGAACCATTTGCAGTAACGATAGATTATTTTATATTACTCTTCACTTTTGGAATTGCTTTACAGCTATATAGAAAGTATACTGGAACACTATGGATGAGTATTATCTTTCATATTGTTTATCTTGAAGTAGCTAGATATATTTCCATGGGAGGCATGTATAACCCAGATGTCGCTCTTTTAGAGTTTGATGAGACATTTGGGGGATTTATGACGCTATACTTGTCTTTTCTGTTCATAGTGGTATTGAGTGTGGTAGTGTTGTCAGTTTTATTGCTAATTGATAAAAGAAAAAATAAGCTATAAAAATCAAACCACTTAGTAATTTCCAGTCTTCATATAATCCAAAGTGGGGAAACGGTGCTACTGTAGATTACAGCTTTCTAAAAGGGTGTTCTATAGCCAAAAGAGCAAGAACATCACAAATTGAGAAGCCTCTGTCTGTATTGTAGGAAAGTGTTTAACTACAAAGATGACGAAACCTAAATACATTTCAATAAACGCTTATTGATAGTATAGAGCTGCACAATTTCCTGAATTAAGATTCTATCTTTAGGAATAACCTTTGTATTAGAAATCTAAATAGGGAATGTCGTTTTTTATCTTTGTCCGCATCCCATTAAGAATACTTTGAACCTTTTCATTGTTTTTTTGTTCTTCAGTTAGAAATGTAACAAAATAGATGTAAGAGAATATCTGCCTGTAATTTAAGAAAAACGGTAATTTAGATAACCAATAATGATCTAGATTATTTTCTGGAAGATATCCTTTTAAAAATGAGTGGATAAAGAGACGAGCAAAATCCTTTCTTCCTTGCAAATCATTTTCATCAATCGTTTGTACAGCATGGTATAAAACAATAGCAATCTCATATACAAACCAATTATATTCACAATCCCCAAAATCAAATAAGATTATTTCTTTATCGTAGATATAAAAATTTTTTTGGTGCAGGTCATTATGTATCATCCCGTAGCAGTTTGTGTTTTTGGGTAAATTCTCAATTTCCTTTATGAAATACTCCCATTTTCTTACTACAACTTTACTAACATCTTCGAATGTCTCAGTAAATAAAATGCCTTTATTCCACTCCTGCTTTTTAATACCCTTATCTAAGGGGTTATATTTTTTTGATAAGTAATGAATTTTTCCAAGTGTTTTTCCCCAATTAGAAAAAAAGTCTTTATTCCAGCTATCCTTATCAGAGACATTAATGAAGTTACCTTTTGCTTTTTCAAAAGCTAACACATAACATTCTTCTTTATTATCCATTTGAATAATCTCTAAATAATTTTCATCAGCAGAAACTAATGGGGCAGTCACATTGATTCCTGATTGGAGCAAAAATTTGATCCAGTCTAACTCGGCTTTAATCGAGTCTTTTTTGTACTTCGAACTAGGATAAAACTTCAAAATAAAATTTTTATCAGCACCCTTACATTCAAATACATTATTAGAAAACCCACCGATTAAATGTAATTCGGATATATTGACTTCATATTTCATCGCACCTATAGATAAAAGAGTATTATCCAAATTTATTCCTCCCTTATACGTCATCTAAAAGATTCTTTTTTCATATTCTTAATTCCTTCTTTTCAAGATATTACATTATTAGTAATATCCTGACCAAATAGTAGAGGCGACAGAATTAATTTGTAAATTAAGGTTTAACTAATCGGTTAATCAAAATTACTATGATCCTCCATAATCGGGCGCTTTTCGGAAAAAAGATGTCCTATCGGCGTATTATTTTAGCAAAAAAGAGGAATACTATTAGAGGAGCGAAGTGTGTGGGTGAAGCAATTCCGCTAAAGAGTGTACAAGTAATGATAAAAATTGAGGAGGGAGTAACATTATGACAAAAGATTTCTACACTGTACTTAAAGAAAGACGTTCTTACTACGGAATTAATAAAGAGGTACAAGTATCAGAAGAAAGAATTAAAGAAATTGTAGAATTTGCTGTGAAATACACTCCGTCAGCTTTCAATTCTCAAACTGCACGTTTAGTTGTATTATCAGGTGAAGCACATAATAAATTATGGGACATTACAACTGAAGCATTAAGAAAAGCAGTTGGAGATGGAGACTTTTCGGGAACTCAACAAAAAATGGATTCTTTTAAAGCGGGTTATGGAACAGTATTATTTTTTGAGGATGAAGCAATAGTTAAATCACTTCAAGAACAATTTGCCCTATATGCTGAAAACTTTCCAATTTGGTCAAACCAAGCATCAGGGATGCACCAATTAGTTGTATGGGCAGCATTGGAGGCAGAAGGATTAGGCGCATCTTTACAACACTATAATCCACTAATTGATGATGAAGTGAAAAAAGAATGGAATATCCCAGAGAATTGGAAGCTCATTGCGCAAATGCCATTCGGTAATCCAACAGCTGCACCAGGTGAAAAGGAATTCCAGCCTCTTGAGAATCGCGTGAAATTTTACAAGTAATGAATTTCTCTATATATGATCTATTCTAAACCAGTATCCCAACGGAACTGGTTTTTTTGATGATGGATCATATAAAAATATGTTGAAGAAAGCAGAAAGGTATTACAAAAATTTGTTTGAAATCTTGGATGAATATAAACAAGGTTTTTCTTTATTCTGCTTCTGCTGATGTTATGAAAATTCAGTATGTTCCTCCACTAAAGGGAGCAATTCTTAAAGAAGAATTGTGCCTTTTTCAGCAATAGGACCAGATTGTGAAGGAATGTATTTAAAGTAATGTGTTCAGTTTAACAAAAAAACTAATTCATTTAAGCAATTAATCAAGGGAGTAGTTTCAGAAGGATTAATGTCTATTATTGTTGAATTAATGGATGTCCTGCAAATACCGTTAGAGAAGTCTTTAAAAAAAGGAGGAATTGCGGTGTGAACATCTACTGCAAAGGTGTTATTAAACAGATGGATTTAGCTGTTGGCTCGATTATCAAGCTGATAGGAACTCTGGGCGAAGAAGACCTCAGTATTAAACCAACCGAGGGGAAATGGTCTATTGGTGAGCTTCTCTCGCACATATCGGTTCTATGCAAAGCAGATTTTCTGATAGGAATGGGTGCTTCTGAGGAAGAGCTTGACCGTTTTTATGTGGAGGCTGAACCAGAAGTTAATAAAATGGCAATCACCAATGCCCTAATTATGAATTACTCATATTTAAAAGAAGGCATAGCATTATTGGAGGAAGAGGAGCTGTTACGGGAAACCACTTCGTTTTTCGGGGTAACCCACTCCCGATACGAATGGCTGTTGGATACACAGGCTCACCTTTTCCACCATCGCGGGCAATTACACTCCATGATGATTCATGTGCTAAAGCGGAAACCGAACGTCCAGTTGTTTGAGTAGGCTAGCCTTGAAAACTTATTCCAGACAAGATAGGGCTTTTAATAGTGGAAAAAGCGTAATCTTAAAATATTTTATTGAATTTACAAATCTTTATGTTAATTATAACTTCCTGATGATATCTTCATCCTTATATAGTAAAATTAGTACACTATATAAGGAGGAAAGAACTACTATGTTGTATATTATTGGAGGCATTATACTATTTATTATTTTTGCTGTAATCGGTGGGGAGGGAGGAATTGGCTGCTTCTTCTTTTTATTAATTACTTTTGTGCTTTGGAGAATTGGTATATTAGGTTTTATTATCAATATTGCACTAAGAGTATTAAGATGGATAGGTGTGAGATTGGTCTATTATTATGAAAAGTTTTTTGGAGCAGATGAAGGAGCTGCTTACCTTTCGAAGGTAGTGGTTAGTTTATTAATTTAAAAAAGTACGCTTAAAGCGATTATTGAGCAAAATTGCACTTCAAGAATAGTTGATAAGTTCATTACACCGGACTTCGATTATTTATGGAGAATCCTATCATAAATAATGACTTAGTTACTCACTAAACGGGCGCTTTCCTGTAATAAGGAAAGGGCTTTTTTCCTGAAAAGGATATTTTATGGATAACATTCTAATAAGTAAATTGGCTATTAGTGTAAAAAAGTAAAGAAAACTATGAAATAATATATGGTAAGGAGTGGGTGTAATGAAGATAAGTAAGCAAACAGCGGAACATTATTTATGGGGGGACAACTGTGATGGCTGGCACTTAGTAAAAAATAGTGAATTAAGTGTTATTCACGAACGTATGCCGGTAAATACAACAGAAGTTATACATTATCATAATAAAGCACGTCAATTTTTCTTTATTTTAATGGGTGTTGCAACAATCCAAATTGATGGTGAAATCATTACATTACATCCTCAAGAAGGTATAGAAGTACCTCCCTTAATGGAACATCAACTGCGTAATGATTCGGATCAAGATGTTGAATTCTTAGTAATATCCCAACCAAATAGTAGAGATGACAGAATCAATTTATAAGTTAAGGTTTAACTAATCAGCTCATCAAAATTACTATAATATCCACAATCGGGCGTAAGCCTTGAGGAAGAATTGTGTCTTTTTTAACAATCAGGCCAGATTATTGATTAACTTACCAAACGCTGATTGGCAGCTTCTATGGAATCTCATGGATAAGAAAAACAAAAAAACAGGTAGAACGGTATCAATAATACTACTTGTTCTACCTGTTTCATTTTCCTTGTTCAGTTGGGAAGCCGCCAGCGACAAACAGTAAAATGCCTGATCCAACCATAGTCAAAAGAACTACGAAACGGATAATCGTATATAGTTTGTTCTGTATGTTGTCCCATTTATTTAGGTCAGTTCGTCATAGCGGTTCCTTTTTTGCAATTATTTTACCCCTGGCACCCAGCCGACATTACGTTTCATCATGTTCATGAGCGGCTCTGGAATGTTATTTTCACGACTCATATCCATTTCAGTAATAACTGGTTCACCAGCTGCTACTTTTTCTACCCAGTGTGGTTCAATTAATAGCTCACGGCCAAGTGCAAGTAGATCAGCACCCGTTTCCATCGCTTCTTTCGCATCTTCTGGTGAATAGATTGAACCAACGCCGACAAGCGGTACACGACCATCAATCACGCGTTTTAAAATTGTAATACGGTTTTCTTTTTCACCGCTATAACGACGCGCTTCTGCACGGAAATCGCCTAATGAAATGTGTAAGTAATCGAGCTTTTCACCTGCTAAACGATCTACAAGTTGAACCGTTTCATCAAGAGTGATACCGTCTTCTTCAGGCTCTTCTGGGCTGAAACGATAACCAACGATAAATTGATCATCCGCATATTGTGTTTTTGCACGGTTTACACGTTCGATAATTTCCAATAAGAATGTCATGCGTTTTTCAACAGAGCCACCGTAACGGTCTGTACGTTTATTTGTAAAGCCTGAGAAGAACTGCTGTAATAAATACGTATTGGCACCGTGAATTTCCACACCGTCAAATCCTGCTTCAATTGCGCGACGTGTCGTTTCACCAAATGCTGCGACGATTTCCTCAATTTCTTCTACCGTTAATGCACGAGCCACACCGCCATCAGCTGCAACGGTTTCACTTGCGCTGACGACATCGCCATTTGGCACAAGGTCACGTACTGCTTGGCGTCCACCATGATAAATTTGTAAAATTGCTTTTGCGCCGCCATCGTGAATCGCATCAGCAATACGTTTTAAGCTCGGAATGTATTCATCGCTATGCGCCGAGATTTGACCTGGGAAGCCTTTTCCACTAGGAATCACGTAAGCACATGCTGTAATGACCGCACCGACACCATATGAGCGCTCACGGTAATATGTAATTTCCGCATCTGATACTGTATCATCCGCATTTGCTGAATAAGTTGTCATTGGCGCCATCACGACACGATTACGGATTGAGACGCCGTTATTAAAAGTAAATGGTGTTAAGTAAGTTGTCATATTATTCACTCCTTCTAAAACAAGAGTAAATTTATCGGATTTAAAAGTCAAAGATCCTGCTTTGCTATTATCTGCTATTTTTTGCATCAGAATGAAAAAAGCAGCTGACTGTTATTCCATTAAAGGGCCATTTTCTGGAGCAAGGCTAAGTGAACTAAAGGTGCAGAGTAGTGGAAGAATGGATTATTTTCCATTATGGAAAATGGTACTATGGAGGTAAGAGGTGTTGAGCATAGGTCTTGTTCTTTTTGCTTTCATTCACATACTAATTGGATTAGCACTAATATACTTTTATGATAAATTACCAAAATCCTTAACGGTATTTGTGTTTGTTTTTTACTTTTAGTTTTCTTTATTGGGGAGTCGTTTTAACAAATATATTCTTAGAATAATATGGAGGGATAAAAATGAAAATATTAGAACTACCAATTGAATTTGAATTTAACGGACAAAAAAATTACATTTATCCCAGCTTAATTATATTGAATAATGAACTGACCTTGGTCGATACAGGGTATACAAATTTTTTAACTTTAATCGAAAATGAAATTTTAAAAAATGGATATGAAATGAAGAATTTAAAGAATATAATTATTACTCACTATGATGATGATCATATAGGCTCCTTATATGATTTCAAAGAAAAGTATCCTTGGATT
>JAPSKP010000160.1 GCA_031181585.1 Lysinibacillus sp. | reverse complement strand
GGTATGGGCGGAGCTATGGATCTTGTAGCAGGCGCAAAAAAAGTTGTGGTGATTATGGAGCACACAAATAAATATAAAGAATCAAAAGTAAAGAAAGCATGTACTCTTCCGTTAACCGGGCAGCGTGTTGTGAACCGGTTAATAACAGATCTGGCTGTATTTGATTTTATAGATGGCAAAATGCACTTAGTAGAGCTGCAGGAAGGCGTTTCTTTAGAAGAGGTGCAGGAGAAAACAGAAGCAAATTTTTCTGTGACATTATAAATACGATAGCTGTTATACCATTGTTTACTATAAACAAATCATGGCTGGCTTCTTACTAAATCTTTAAAGCCTTCAAATTAGACTGATAACTTTTTATAAAGAAATGAGTGGAATTACGTAATCGAGATAAAAATCTCTATCGTATGTTTTTGTACGATAGAGATTTTTGTTTACGTTCTTTCAACAGAAGGTTTCTGTAAGCGTATAAATATCCGCAGAAATGCAACTATTTATTTTGGAGTATACAATTCAAAGGGGGCAATTTGCATATTCGCAAATTAAGGGAGAAGTATGTACTGCCAGGTATCGGTTGATGAAGTTATTCACTTTCACATGCTTTCCGCATTTTTTTCTCCGCTTTCTTACGCTCCCGTAAAGCACGGAAAAAGTCAGTTAAAATCTGCCCGCATTCCTCTGCGAGTACGCCCTCTGTAACTTCACATTCATGATTAAAGCGAGGGTCATTCAAAAGGTGGTATAAGGAATCTACACAGCCTGCCTTTACGTCTCTCGCCCCGTAGACAACACGAGGGATACGAGATTGCAGGATGGCTCCGGCACACATTGGACATGGCTCAAGGGTTACATAAAGTGTCGTCTCCTCAAGGCGCCAGCTGCCGACCTTTTCACAGGCCTGCTGGATGGCCATGAGTTCAGCATGAGTTACCGCATTTTGTGTTGTTTCCCGCAGGTTCGATGCTGCGGCGATGACTTCTCCATTATGAACAATTACTGCTCCAATCGGTACTTCGCCGAGATTCCCTGCCTTTTCTGCTTCTTCTAATGCCAGCCGCATAAACTGGCGATCTTTCTCAAATACGTCCATCTTCATCGCTCCTTACATGTCAGTGTAGCATTGCTTTTCCCCTTGTTCCACTAGTAACTCGTGGTAAGATGAAAGGAAGGAGGAATCCATATGTATCCACAATTTGAAACGCTGGCTGAGGCTGATGCCTATTTCCAGCGCGAACGATTATTGCTTGAAATGAATCATGAGGAAAAGCTGACGCTGCTGGCATCAAATAAAAAAAATGTACTACTGACTTTAAAGGCAAGGTATGAAGCTCAAATTGAAACGTTAAAGAAACGAACAATTGAACGAAAAGAAGAGCTGAAATACAATAGCGAAAAAGCAAAGAAACAAATTGAATTATTATTTAAAAATAAAAAAGAAGCTATTTTAATAAAGCAAAATGAACAAAAACAACAATGGATTAAGCAAATTAATAAGAAAAAGGAGATGTATCTACACGAAAAAATAGGGAATGAACGCTCCTTGTTTGATAATTTTGCCGGGGCACAAAAGGCTGCTTTATCTAACTATGAGCAGCTTGCACTATTGCGGGAGGAATTTATAGAGAAACTAGAAAAATTAAATACAGATTTTGAAGAGGACATTGAGGAATTACAGGATACGCTGGAAGAAAGGCTTGATGAATGGGAGCTGACATTTGAGGAAGAGGCAGAGTCATTAGAAGAAACAGCAGAAGCGAGCTATGAAAAGTTCGAGGAGCAGTTTGAAGAAGCTCTTGAAAACCTTGAGCAGGAAGATGAAGAAGAGCATGAACGCCTTTACGAGGAATTGATTATAAAGGAAGAGGAGATTGAGGAGCGTTTTGATCGGGAGCTTGAAAAACTAGAAGAGCAGTTTGAAGAGCAGCTAAGGCAGCTTGAAAATCGACAGGAAGAAGTATTTAAAACACTTAAATAGCCAAAATATAATATTCGGAATATTTTGTGTTTTAAAAATGGAATAGTTTGTTTTGTTGAGGATTTGAAACCTGTGTTAAAATGAAAAGCACTGACTAATAAAAAGGGGGAACTTCTAGTGTCGGTTCCATTTATTACAGTGGAAGGTCCGATAGGTGTAGGAAAGACGTCTTTATCTAAGGCGATTGCCGGCACATTTGACTACCATCTATTAAAAGAAATAGTTGACGAGAATCCATTTCTAGGGAAATTTTATGAAAACATTGAGGAGTGGAGCTTTCAAACTGAAATGTTCTTCCTTTGCAATCGATATAAACAGCTTTCAGATATAAACAATCAAATTTTAGCTAATCAATCATCGGTAGTGGCTGATTATCATATCTTCAAAAACCTCATTTTTGCCAAGCGTACATTAAAGCCATCAGAATACGAAAAATATGAAGCCATTTATGGCATTCTCACTGCGGACATGCCTGTACCGAACATGGTTATTTATTTGCATGCAAGCATTGATACGTTGATGAGCCGAATTGCAAAACGTGGACGGGATTTTGAAAAGATGATTTCCAAGGAATACATGGTGCAGCTTGCAGCAGATTATCATGAATTTATTGGTCATTTTGAAAAAATGCACCCAGAGATTCCCGTGATCCGGTTAAATGGTGATGAACTTGATTTTGTTGAGCGCAAGGAAGATCTGACATATATTTTACAATTAGTTGAGGAAAAGCTATCAAAGAGGAGTATACTAGAACGATGAATTTACGCGAAAAGCACGGCATTCCTTCCAATGCAGTAATTACAATTGCCGGTACAGTAGGAGTAGGGAAATCGACAATGACAAAGGCATTGGCGGAAGGATTAAATTTCCGTACGTCTTTTGAAAAAGTAGATACTAACCCATATTTAGATAAATTTTATGATGACTTTGAGAAATGGAGCTTCCATCTGCAGGTGTATTTCCTGGCAGAACGCTTCAAAGAGCAGAAACGTATTTTTGAATATGGCGGGGGCTTCATTCAGGACCGTTCTATCTATGAAGATACAGGTATTTTTGCAAAAATGCATTACGATAAAGGGACGATGAGCCCTACGGATTATGAAACATATACAAACCTTTTTGATGCGATGGTAATGACGCCATACTTCCCTCATCCAGATCTGCTCGTATACTTAGAAGGTCCGATTGATCATATCATAGCACGCATCCAAGAACGTGGACGTGCAATGGAGCAGCAAACATCGAATGATTATTGGTATGAAATGCATGAGCGTTATGAAAATTGGATTAACAACTTTAATTCCTGCCCAGTCCTGCGCCTGGATATTAATGATTACGATCTGATTAAACAGCCTTCTCAAATTGAAGGAATCATTGAACGAATTGGTTATATGTTGGGGCAGACAAGTCATTTACGAAAATAACAGCTAGGTGACTGAGTAACCAAAAGCCGATGCATGAAAACATGCATCGGCTTTTTATAGTAGGAAGATAGTAAAAATATAA
>JAPSKP010000065.1:16617-18284 GCA_031181585.1 Lysinibacillus sp. | reverse complement strand
GCGGCGATCGACCAATTTAATAATCCATTACCGGATGAAACTATTGCTATGTGTGAGGAAAGTGATGCTGTGCTATTAGGTGCAGTAGGTGGTCCGAAATGGGATAATAATCCACCAGAGTTACGTCCTGAAAAAGGCTTATTAAAGATCCGTAAGCATTTTGATTTATTCGCGAACCTCCGTCCTGTCAAAGCGTTACCTAGCCTGCTCGCATCTTCTCCATTAAAGCGTGAAGTCGCAGAAAATGTCGATTTGATGATTGTCCGTGAATTGACAGGGGGTATCTACTTCGGAGAGCCGCGCAAGAAGACGAACGAGGCAGCTGTTGATACGTGTGTATATTCCCGAGCAGAGATCGAGCGCATTGTCGATAATGCCTTTGAGCTGGCTCGTCTGCGCCGCGGCAAGCTGTGTTCGGTTGATAAAGCAAATGTGCTTGATACATCACGTTTATGGCGTGAAGTCGTAGAGGAGAAAAAATGCCAATACCCGGATGTAGAAGTGGAACATAATTTGGTTGATTCAGTAGCAATGAAATTGATTACAAATCCTGGTCACTATGATGTCGTTGTAACAGAGAATATGTTCGGCGATATCTTGAGCGACGAAGCGTCTGTTATTACAGGCTCACTTGGTGTATTGCCTTCAGCTTCTATTCGAGGTGATCAGTTCGGTCTATACGAGCCGGTACATGGTTCAGCTCCGGAAATCGCGGGGCAAGGTGTGGCAAATCCGGCAGCTACGATTTTGTCTGTTGCGATGATGCTTCAATACTCATTTGGCTTGAAAGAAGAAGCAGCTGAAATCGAGCGTGCGGTTAATGCTGTATTCGAAGATGGCTACTACACTGCGGACTTGGCACGTGCACACGATCGTGTACTGACAACAGATGAATGGACAGATAAAGTCATAAACGAAATCGATGCAAGCTTCGTTTCTGACAGCATTATGATTTCATATAATTAAGGATTGGTGAAGAAAATGGGGAAAAACATAATCGAAAAAATTTGGGAGCAGCATGTCGTATATCGTGAAGAGGGCAAGCCGGATTTATTGTATATCGATCTTCATTTAATTCATGAAGTAACGAGTCCACAGGCGTTTGAGGGGCTTCGCCTGGCCGGCCGTAAAGTACGCCGCACGGACCTTTGCTTTGCAACGATGGATCATAATGTACCGACAAAAAATCTTCCGACAATCAACGATCCGATTGCGAAAAAGCAGATTACAACACTCGCGGATAACGCGAAGGAATTTGATGTCCAGCTGGCTGATATAGGTCATCCAGACCAAGGAATCGTTCATGTGATCGGCCCGGAGCTTGGATTGACACAGCCTGGTAAAACAATCGTATGCGGTGACTCACATACATCCACACACGGAGCATTTGGAGCGCTGGCTTTTGGGATTGGTACGTCCGAAGTAGAACACGTACTGAGCACACAAACGCTTTGGCAAACAAAACCGCCGACAATGGAGATCCGTGTCAACGGAAAGTTGGGCGTCGGCGTAGCAGCGAAGGATATTATTTTAGCGATCATTGCCAAATGGGGTATCGGGGTCGGTACAGGACATATCGTCGAATATACGGGAGAAGCAATTCGTGCGCTATCGATGGAGGAACGGATGACAGTCTGTAACATGTCCGTGGAAGCAGGCGCAAAAGC
>JAPSKP010000065.1:0-16517 GCA_031181585.1 Lysinibacillus sp. | reverse complement strand
TTGCCAAATGGGGTATCGGGGTCGGTACAGGACATATCGTCGAATATACGGGAGAAGCAATTCGTGCGCTATCGATGGAGGAACGGATGACAGTCTGTAACATGTCCGTGGAAGCAGGCGCAAAAGCAGGGCTGATCTCTCCTGACGAGAAAACAGTGGAATTCCTTCGTGGACGACGCTTTGCACCGCAAAAGCAATTTGAAGAGGCTGCACAGTACTGGCTAAGTCTAGCATCAGACGCTGATTGTGCGTATGACGTTGTATTAGAAATCGACGCAGAGGAAATCGAACCAATCGTCACATGGGGAACAAATCCTGCAATGGGTGTTGGCGTATCGAAAACAGTACCGACGAAAACGGATTATGACAATGAAGCAGACCGTGGCGCATTAGAAAAGGCGCTAAAATACATGGATCTTAAGGAAGGTCAAAAGATTACGGATATCGAAATCCAGCATGTGTTTATTGGTTCCTGCACGAATTCACGTATTTCGGATCTTCGTACAGCGGCAGAAATTGTACGTGGCCAAAAACTGGCACCAGGTGTAAAAGGAATCGTTGTTCCTGGTTCATGGTCAACGAAAAAGGAAGCAGAAAAGGAAGGCCTGCATCAAATATTCCTGGAGGCGGGCTTTGAATGGCGCGAGTCAGGATGTTCCGCATGTCTTGGTATGAATGAAGATGTGATTCCATCTGGCGAACGCTGTGCATCAACGTCCAACCGAAACTTTGAAGGCCGTCAAGGAGCTGGCGCACGTACACACTTAGTATCACCGGCAATGGCAGCCGCTGCAGCCATCCACGGCCGTTTTGTAGACGTTCGTGAATTTGCAAAGCAACAAGCGTAAGGGAGAGAACTTTATGGAACCAATTAATATTGTCAAGAGCGTCTATGCACCGCTTGACCGTAAAAATGTAGATACTGACCAAATTATTTCAAAAGAATTTTTAAAGCGGATCGAGCGTACAGGTTTTGGCCAGTTCGTCTTCTATCACTGGCGTTTTGACGAAAATGGCAATCCAAATGAGGATTTTGTTTTAAACAAGCCGGCTTATAACGGTGCTGAAATCTTAGTAGCACAGGACAACTTCGGCTGCGGTTCTTCCCGTGAGCATGCTCCGTGGGCTATTCTGGACTATGGTTTCCGGGTAGTGATCGCACCTTCATTTGCGGACATTTTCCACAATAACTGCTTCAAAAATGGAATCTTACCGATTCGTTTAACAGAAGCAGAATGTGAGGAGCTGCTGGCAAAAGGAATCGAGCAGGCGCAGGAAATCGAAGTGAACTTGGAAGAACAGACCGTAACGACAGGTTACGGCAAAACATACACGTTCACCATCGACCCTTACTATAAGAAAATGCTGCTGAACGGCTGGGATGAAATTTCCCTTACGTTCCAGTACGAAGATCACATTAAAGCTTATGAAGAGAAACGTTTAGTATTTAAATAAATATCTGACACTCTCGTATTTTGTAAAATTAAAGATAAGTGAATGTATGTTTTTAGAATAAAAACAGTAACTTATTTTTAATGCCACACATTATATGATAATTAGTACATCACTAATATATTAGTGATATACTTTTTTACCGGCGATTGGCTGTTTAATTTCGTTTGAATCCGGATATTGTGATAATAGGTAATATAGGTTTCGATGGTTTGTTTTGCGTGCGCATTTGTCGTACTGTAAATGACGTCGAGATAGGATGTTTCTGACTTTAGCGAGGAGTGAAGCGTTTCGATCGGGGAATTATCAGCAGGCGTGCTTTTACGGGATATGCTCATGGTAATTCCTTTTTCTTTTACAGCTTTCTGATAGGTATAGGATGGATAGACAGACAGATCCTTGATCACTATGCAACAAACAATCTTTTGGCAAGTTATCTAGCTGATGAAGTGTATCTAATATAAGGGTAACGTCTTTAACAGAACCGATCGTATACGTATAGGCAATGATTTCACCATTATAAAGATTCATTATGCTTGAAAGATACATCATGGGATTGATCAAAAGGCAAGTACGACAAGTTTCTGGTGTAGTTGATGCATCTCACCTGCACGATACCATTTCATCCTTGTTTTGAGCTGTGAATGATTTTTAATGTTCAATTCCTCTAACACTTGTTTTACGGAATTCCGGCTAAACGCATTTCAATTGCCTTCATTTTCACTTCTATTGGATAGCTGACTCTTGTGCCCATAGAAAAACACCTCCACGATGTTTAGTTGGTATTCAATACCCATTTTTCAACGTAAGGTGTTTTTTTATTGCCTCAATTATTTAGGTCAGTGCACACATTTGGAAATCGGCTTTTTTCTATATCTTAGCTTTTAGTTATAATCGATTTAATGGACCTCTTATGGCTAATTTAAATCTTTTAAATACCAAGCATCCATAGCAGAGTGTTCAGAACCTGGTAGGGGTTCTTGTAAAAGTGTAAACCCAAATTTTTCATATAATATACATGCAGTTTTTAATTTATGCATTGTTTCTAAATAGCACTTTTCATAATAGTTAGAGGCAAATGACAAAGCTGTTTCCATCAGTTTCTTGGAAAGCCCTAAACCTTGTGCTTTTGGACTTAAGTATAGCTTTTGTAATTCGCAAACTTTATTCTGTCCGCTGAACGGTGCTATACCAATTCCACCAACAACTTCTTCATCTAATTCTACTACCCAATAGTTCGCATGTTTTAAATTATTGTAGTATTGGTGAAGGTTGTTAAGTTGAGGATCAAAATAAGCTGAACCAGGAATCGCTAATCCAAGTGATTTTAATGAATCTTGTATAATCTCTTTTACTTTTACATTATCTTCTTTTTTAATTTCTCGAATAATCATATACAATCTCCTTCAATTAGGTCTTAATAAAGGTTGTCACAGGTTTTGAAAATAGTATCTCTAAAACGTTGACTTTGTCCACCTTTTGGAGATACATTTATATTAATATTTAATGTGGACTAAGTCAACTAAAGGAGAAAGTATGGATAAAGAAATTATTTATGATATCAGACAATTCAATCGCTTTTATACAAAGGTACTTGGTTTATTTAATAACCAAATTCTAGATACAGATTATTCATTAACTGAAGCACGAATACTATTTGAAATTAGCGAGAGAACTGAGTGTATTGCAAATAATCTCGTGCAAGAACTTAATATTGATAGAAGCTATATGAGCAGAATTTTACGTAAATTTGAGAGGGAAGGATTAATAGAAAAAAAAAACTCACCAATAGACAGTAGAAAAAATCTCCTATTTTTGACGGGAAAAGGGGAAGAATTACTAGAGAAAATTAACAGTCAGTCAGATGAACAAGTAATTCAATTGTTTGATGGACTAACTAATAGTGAGATCAATGAAATTCGTAATTCAATGATTGTAATTAAAGAAAAATTAGATAAAAATAAACTCTAAAAATCAGCTTGAAATCGAGTCTTCTGTGAAAAACGTGGTTGTGGAAGAAACAAATGATAATTTGATGTGGTATTGTAGTAGGAAATTTAATGTTGTAGTAGTAAATGTAGTCATATGTTGTACAAAAAGGATAGGTACAAACAGGTATAATTCCTGTTTATCTATCCTTTTCTTAATACTTTATATAATGTGTGATATCATAATTGGATGTTTATTTATAGGGTTCTTTGATTTTTTCTTGACTTTACATATAAGTTTACCGAGGGTTTTTTCATTGAACTAAAGTAGAAATAATAGGGATATATGGTATATTTAAATAAAAATTTAGTAGGGGGAGGGTCCTTTTGAATAGCAGTGAAATGAAAGAAGCCATCTTTAAACATGCAACAATTTTTAAGACAGGCGGGATCAGACCGACGGAAGAGCTAGGGGAAAGCTGGATAGGGAAGGTGCTTTGGGGACAGAAGAAGGCCGAGATACCAGTAAACTTTGAACCGCTCTGTACCTTGTTCCTTGAAAAATCACCATATTGTCCGAAAGAGCTGGAGAACTATCAGCTGATAACAGTTTATCTAGATTACGCAGTATTTAACGAGTTGACGAGGGAAAATCTAGCACCGTTTTTTAAAATAAATTGTTATACAACGTTAGATGGATTACATAAAGTAAATGACCAATCTACACGCATGAAACCATTTCCGTTAATTCCGTCCCTTGTTGATAACGATGCACCAGCATGGGACTCAGCTGATTTTGATCCAGATATTGAGGAAGAAATCGTACGCCTTGAGTCGGAAAACGTGCTCGACTACCATGATGATATTGTGGAGGATGTATATCCGATGCATAAAGTCGGCGGATATGCGTCTTATATACAAAGCGGCGTCTCATTCGGTGAAGACTATCACTTTGTATTTCAAATAAGCTCTGATGAAAAAGCATATTTCAACATAGTAGATAGCGGCAGTTTTTATTTTTTCTATAACGAGATAACAAAGGAATGGGCTGTGCACTGTGATTTTTATTAAGAATTATATAACCGGTGCTTTTGTGGATCCTAACAAAGCATAAAAGTCCTTCTATTCGCGGCTAAAGCAAGTGTCGTTTCGTTTATTATATGGAGGAGGGAGTAACTTCCAAGGGGGAAGCAGGATGAAGAAATATTTATGGATTATAGGGGTACTGCTCATTTTTGTTTTGCTTCATATAACACCTCATGCAGCACTGCGAACGCACGTCTTCCTAATGGGCTATCCAATTAAGGCTTTGTCAAGTGAAATTTTGGTAGATGTGTATGACGGGGAAGTGGAGGAGGACACGAAAATCTATACATTGACCGATCCGCCAATCGAAAAAGCGACAGAGGGGATACTGAGTCATTATGCCGTCAAAAAAGCAGGTTTTCTCTATTTCGCGGAGTTTTATGGACATTAGGGGCGTCAATGTAAGAAACGTTGAATATATGAAACAAACTGGGCTATTAAAAAGCCCGGTCTTGCTATGATGAAATTAAACATAAATAGCTTAGCGTATACAAGGCGCTAAGCTTTTTTTAGTATGGACATATTTAGTAAAGAGCAGTTGATTGAATAATTAAATAGTAGTGAAAGGAACATGTAACTTTTCCTTTATTGTATGCACGATAGCAGCTATCGGCACATTTTCCGTACTTATATACTCACCAAAATCATGGTCATCAAATGCTTGTAAACATTTATCAGTCTGTTGAAAACACCAATTTCCTTCTGCTTCTCCGCGTTCCCGCAGCCTTTGATAAATCGTGTCCTTACTTGCTGTTAAACAGAAATGGTACGTGTGCGGATCAATACGGCTAAACCCATCAAAAATATAATGAAGGTACTCAGGCTTTCTAATCGTCATCGGTACAATTAAGTTAACATGATATGTGGATATTAGTAATTCTGCTATCTGAACAGTTAACGTTTTCCATAAATGGAAGTCTTGGAAATCTCCTGTCTCTGCTTCCAGTCGTTTTGTTTTTTCGGGTAACATATTTCTTAACATATAGCCTGCCTCTTCAGGGTCATATAACATGCTGTTCTCCACAACTTTTACGAGTTCATTTGAAATCGTAGTTTTGCCCACTCCAAAAGCGCCGTTTATCATTAGTATCATTGTTGTTTTACCTCCCATCAAAAAAGTGTCTCTACATAAGAATAGGTTTATCTTTATCTATATTTAAACATAAAATTTACCTAAATTGTAAATCTAATCTAACAATAATTAATGATTAAAAATGAAAAGAAGCTTTCCGTATGAAAATAAAAATCAAGCAGGAAATCACGAAGATTTCTTACTTGATTTCTACTATTGATTGGATTGGTCCCTGTCATAGTTTCCTCATGAAGCAGGTACCCCTGTCTCCTCATTTTTCAAAAAGAAACTTCAATCTCCAGAACAGCAGACTAGAAGGAATGAAGGGAGTCAGCGCGTTACGGCCTTTTGCCAGCAGGGGAGACTGGAGCTGTGAAAGTTTGCCGATTTGTCTTGACATGCGCACTACCTTTTTTGTATGGGAGACCCGCATGTTATCATAACGTTTAAGCGCCTCAACGAGCGGATAGCTATTAATAAGGAAGCCAAGTGTGACCGCATCTTCAATGGCCTGGCCGGCTCCTTGCCCCATATTCGGTGTTGTCGCATGGGCAGCATCTCCTAACAGAACAATACGGCCGTCTACATAGCTGTCAGGTGGAGCAATATCATATAAATCATGATGAAGAAAAGCTTCATCTGGTGTTGAACGGATAAAGTCCTGTACTTCATCGGGAAAGTCGGAAAATAAATAAGCGACTTCTCGTTGTGACAAGCCTTTGTAAAACAGATCATTTTTACGTGCATTGATACAGGCAAACCAATAGAACGAACCGTTTGCGAGCGGTGCATAGCCAACCCGTTTTCCAGTACCCCACAACTCGACAGACGTATGCTGTTCCAAGTGTGCGGGCTGCTTGGTAATACCGCGCCAGCATGTATAACCGGCATATTGGGGCATACTATGAGGATAAAGAGTCTGTCGTATTTTTGAGTAGATGCCATCAGCAGCAATCAGCAGGTCGAAACGGTCCTTTGTGCCGTCTTCAAAATATACCGAAACTTGATTATTCTCCTGCTGAACGGAAATACATTTCTTTTGAAATGCCAGAGTGACCTTGGAGCAGGCATCATATAATAGTTGATGCAAATCACCGCGATGAATGGTGATATTTTCCTGACCATACCGGCGTTTGAACTCGCCGAAATCGATTGTGTTTAACAGCCGACCGTTTGCATCTAGAAGTTTTTGAAGTGACAGCGAATGTCCATACTCCTTCACCCAATCGGCAAGTCCAATGCTGGCTAGGGCAAGCATTGCATTTGAACCAATTCCAATGCCTGTACCCAGTGGTTCAAACGTTGAACGTTTTTCAAATATGTAGAGGTCATGATCATGTAAAGCAAGTGCTGCAGACAATCCGCCAATACCGGCACCAATGATTGCAATTTTCATTTGATTCGCCTCCTCGTACAACAACAGTAGCGATTTTTATAATGGCATGTCAAATATCAGGCATTTACGGTATAGTGTATAGAGTATAAATTGGAAAAACAGGGGGTTATCATGTACTTTACTTCAAAAAAGGATGTTCTAGTGGGGATTGTTGTATGGGGAGCGGTGGCTGCATGCTCGATTCCATTTTTTATGGATGGTAATTTAGCCGCATTACTCATTACAGCAATTATTGGAGCATTTTTTGGATGGGCCTGGTGTAAGACAGGCTATGAGGTGACGGGGGAAGAGCTCATTGTTAAAACGGGTTTTACGAAAGCGGTCATACCGATTGCGTCTATATATAAGCTAACAAAAACCTATAATCCATCTTCAGCGCCCGCTTTATCGTTTAATCGGATCGAAGTTCTCTATAATAAGGGAATGGGAATCGCTCTTATTTCTCCAAGGGACAGGCAAGCATTTGTCAAGTTACTGATAGAGAGAAATCCAGAAATTAAAGTAGATGAAAAACTTTTGGAAGAGCAGGGGAATGAATGAAGCATTCTGGAAGAGTCATCATACTAGAAAATGAACACGTTTTGTTGATCAAGCGTGTAAAAAAAGATCAGGTTTATTATGTGTTTCCGGGCGGCAAAGGGGAAAAGGGTGAGACACCTGAAATGACAGCTATACGAGAGGCTGATGAGGAGCTGGGTGTACAAGTTGACCTTGGCAGCTGCTTTGCAGAAGTGAAGTTTAACGGTGTACGACAGTTTTACTTCCATGCCTCCATAAGCGGCGGTGAGCTGGGGAGCGGGACAGCAGAGGAGTTTACGACAGGTGAGGGGACGTTTGAGCTTGTGTGGATGGCGTGTAGCGATCTTATCAATTATCCTGTCATACCAGCTGAAGCGGCTGAAAAGCTTGCCTGTCCGGATAAAAACGCCAAATAAAAAAGACCCCGCGCTTTCTCATTTTAAGAGGGGAGCCTTCTCACGGAGTATATAAAATTTGAAGGCTGGCATACGGTTCGTTTTGCATCAAAATAGTAATAAAAAGGATAAGGATGCTTCATCGTAAACGGTAGTTAGATGAAGCATTCTTAATGCTTTTTATAGAAAGAAAATCTATTCCATTCCAAAAACACCATCTCTTATAATTTCGCTTTTGACCTGAACATTCACTTTCATATTTGAGTACATTTCAGCTAGTTCTTCATGCGTTAGGTTAGAATCACTTACTCGACTTTCATAATGTTCGCCGAAACCAAATACGTCCGAATCTATTTCTTGTGTGAATTGAATTATTCTAGAGAGTTCACTCTCCATTTTTTTATTTATTTCTTTTTCAAGCATTTCTAACGTTTTCTTATCACCTGTGTGAATAGAAGCATCAATTTCAGTTAAGCGCACACTTATTTTGAAGTTCAAATCGTATTCGGGTGTGTTTTGATCAATTAATTTAATCGTCTTTTTTGTTTTTATTGCATCCAGTGCAATGGCAAGTTCCTCAGGGGTCTCACCTGTAGATACCGACTCAAAATTCTCTCCATCTAAAACAAGCTCAAATGTCCCTTTTTCAAAGCCGTCTCTAATCATTTTTACATAAAAAATATCTTTTGCGGGAAGTCTTCCTACCATGTACTCGCTCCGGAAAAAAGCAACTCCCGTAATCTCAATTACATTTTCTTTTCTCTTAATGATCGGCATCACGATTTGACGTGTGGGTGAATAATAATCACGTCCAATTTCGTGCAACGTGGAGGAGATTGAATTTTCCCGCTCAATATTATGTTCTAATAGGTTGAAAATATGCTGGCTTATATCTGTAATGTTCTCATATTGATATTCAAGGAAGGGCTTTGCTTCTCCCTCTACTACACCTAAGTAAATACCGTTACTTATTTCAGGATTCATCAGCAGTGTATAGATGGATTGCCTAATTCCTGCCGTGGCTAATTCTTCCCCAAATAGGACAACCCTCAGCTGTCCTACTGTAACTTTTTTAGATACCTGCGCACTTACTTGTTCTCTTGTTCCCTTGCTCGTTCTCGCTGTTGCTGAGAGAGTCTCTACATTACTTTCAAACTCAGGGTTGACCTGTCGTATAATGGCGGTTGCTGTTATATTTTCTCCCTCGCCACCATCATATCCAATCAGTGTGGCTAAACTTAGCCTTTCAAGAATTTTTTGTTCTGCGCATCCTCCTAATACTGTCATAAAGACAAAGACAATAAAAATTAATTTATATTTTTTCATCATTGAATCACCTGTGTTTTTCTAAACTTCCTTTTTATTAACGCAAGGAAATATAAAAAGAAGGGGAATACAAAAACTGCAAAAAATCCTACATGAGTAAATATTCTGCTAATATCATTTAGCTGTGTTAGCGTTTGAACAAAAAGTGTGAGAATAAACATTAGAGCGCTAAAAGACCAAATGAACGCAGATAAACTTATTTTGATCATACTATTCACTCCTCGGTATACAGCCCATGCATACAAGCAAAGGTTCGGTAAAATAATTACCACACCAAAGCAGATCATAAAAATATCAATTCGCTCAATAAAGGGTAAACGGACAATACTGAGCATTGTCAGTGTTGCCCAAATTGTTTTTGATAATTGCTCACCGCTAAAGTACATTAATGAAACAAGTAAAATCGGAAAATAAATAAGCAACGTTCCTAATAAGCCTATATGAGCATAACGGTTTACTTTCTTTTTATCCTTTATATATGGGTATATAATATTAATAATTTCAAACCCGACAATCGTAAAAGTCATCGAGTAAGTACCCTTCAATATGTCTGAAAAATTATTTTGGAAAACAGGTAATAAATACTGTACTTCTGCATATTCAAGCGGGGGAATGAGTGAAAATAGCCAGATAAATGTTATGACAAAGCTAAAGAAGCTAACGCCGACAATTACTTTTAAATTCCCTGTAAAGGCATAAATAAGAAGAAGCAGTAAAGTAGCTGATAAAAACCAAGGGCTCAAATTATAGAAAACCCAGGTATTAATCACTTCAATATAAGTTTTTAAAATTAGAAAAAAGATGGAGCCGCAATAAGTGATATATAACACATTGAGCAAATTACCGATCAGTTTACCGAAAATATCTTGATTAATTTCATAAATATCATTTGTTTCGTATATCTCCAGCGTTTTGATCATAATGAAGACAGCTAAATGTGCAAGAACAAAGCTAATGATTACTGATATCCAGGCGTCTTGTTTTGCATTTTGGTATAGTTGCTGCTGAAATCCCATCACGCCAACCCCTACTTGGTTGGAGCTGATAATGGCTACAATTAAAAATGCATTTATCTTATGATTAGAATTTATAGAATTCATACTTTTCATTCTTTCATCACATCATCTCTTTGAGGCTTGGCTTTTTCATTATGGACTTTTCGGTTAAATGTTCCATTGCTCGTTGCACGTGTTTTCAATAAACCGATCGGTAAACGGATAACTGCTGTTCCCCAATCCAGAATTCTTGGAGGATATAAAGGCGACAAATAAGGTGCTCCAAGACTCGACTGTCTTAAAAGATGAATACCTAATAAGCAAAAAGCTAACATAATACCGTAATAACCCCAAAAACCCGCTAAAAAGATAATTGGGAATCGCAGCAATCGAATCACATTGCCCATCATGTAATTCGGTGTAGTAAATGAGGCTAATGCACATAATGCAACGATGATGATAAGAATATTACTTGTGATACCTGCCTGTACAGCCGCTGTTCCGATTACAATACCGCCAACGATACCGATTGTTTGGCCAACCTTTGTAGGCAGCCTCGCCCCGGCCTCCCGTAGCAGCTCGATAATTAATTCTAAAATAAGTGCCTCGATAATGGGCGGGAAGGGTACAATGGCTCGTGACTCACTTAATGGTATAAGTAGAGGCTGTGGGATAATCTCATAATGAAACGTTAAGGATGCAACATACATGGGTGTTAAAAAAACTGATAAAAAAACGGCAGAGAACCTAAGCAGCCGGATAAAAGTAGCCAGTTGCCATCGAAGGTTTTGTTCCTCTCTGCTATGGAAAAATTCCACAAATGAATAGGGGCATAATATAGCCATTGAGCTTCCTTCAACAATAATGCCTATTTTTCCGTTTAACAGCCCATCACAAAAGCGGTCTGGACGTTCAGTCAACAGCATTTGCGGGAAAACGGAATAGGAATTATCCTCAATCAACTCAGCCAGCATGGCACTGTCAATTAAGTCTTCGATTTTAAGGTTTGCGATCCTTTCACGAACGATATCAATATTTTCATCAGCAGCAATTGCTTTTATATATAGTACAGAAAACGGAGTATTTGTTTGTCTGCCGACAGAATATTCCTCATTACAAAGATTAGGGTTTCTAATTAATCTGCGAATTAGTGAAATATTCGTCGCTAAACTTTCATTGAAGCCGACTTGAGAGCCGATTACCTGTGATTCATTTTCCGGTGCTGCTAATGAGCGTGTTGGAGCAGCAGCAATATTTGCCAGACCAACAAGGTTATATCCTTCTATATGAATCAAAACATTGCCGGTTAATAGATCATAAATAATTTCTTTCTTTTGTCCTGCTAACTTAAATATTGGTATGTTTAAAAGATTAGGTAGTGCTTCTGGTATGCTTGGTTCACTTTTATCTAATACTGAAATAATCTGGTCATTTAATACTTGGCCGTCAACCAAGTTTTCTATATAGGCAACCGTAATAGTTTCTGTAACATCTTTTATAATTAAATCCGCAGGGGAATTGGTGATTTCCTTTAACTCAGTAAAAAACTCTTTTTTTAATGGAGGAAAGATACCGTCTATTTCTAAGCCTTTATAATCTTCAGATTCATTTTTAATATTCTGCTTTTGTTTCCCAAACATGTACAGTCCTAGCTCCTTCCTTGATGTTAGAATAGACTTTCTATCATCTATCTATACGCCGATTTTTATATACAGGAAAAATTTAATGGAGGAGAGTTCATAGAAAAACAGCCTAGTTTGAACGTTGTGTATTTTGGGTATAAAGGAGAGCAAAATACCGTTTGTTTTATTAGCGCAGCAAATTGCAACAAAAAAACTTCCTTACTAGTAAGGAAGTCACAGAGTAAAGACAAAATGCCTTGAGAGACGGGCTCTCAAGGCATTTTGTCATTTTGGCAGGTAGTTGAAAGTTGAATGTGACTTTCCGCTGATTTTATATGTGAATTGCCTCTACGAGACGCTTTCAAGTATGTCATCTCCAATGAGATGTTTTGATGATATCACTATATAATGAACAGACGTCTGATATCGATGAATTTTGCTTGAAAAACAGAATGATTCATGCCATTTTTGACAAGAAATGAACAGAGATAATTTTTGCTCATTGAAAACGCTTTTAGTAAATTATTAGAAAATACGAAATGTTTGAAGGGGGAAGAGGCTGGGACATTAGTAGAAATCTCAACAAAATCAGCATGAAACTGTAATGACAATTCGATGTTTTCGAAACGGATGAAAGGGCAGGGTGGAGTACATCGGCCGCTAAGCTTTCAATGCAGGGTAAAGCTTCCTGCGGGAATAGCTCGTCGCCCGAGGCTGCAGGCTCAGGACGTGCCCGCGGAAAGCGTACACGTAACGGAAATCAATTTTCACCGTATCGAAAAAACACCATCTTTCCACTCGAGAAAAATGTTTTTGTTTTGTCCCCGCTTCTTTTCTACGTTTATTGAATAGGTGTCAGCTTACCGCTCAATAGTAATCGTCGGCCAGCTTTTCTCCCATTGTTTTTCAAGCATTCTCTTTTTATATACATAAGACAACTGTTCCTGTGCCTGATAGTTGGGAGTAGGACGAACAGTCATCTCGAATAAATCATTCAGACCGTATGGAGCCATGATGAAGAGCTTGCCCTCCTGGATTCTAACCGCAACGGCAGTCGGTGTTTCTGGAAAATGGGCTACACCTTCGTAAGATGAAAGAAAAGGAGGAAGGTTGTTTTTCTTATGCATCCGGGCCTGATTTTTTACAGACCAAGGGAAACCTGGCAGTAAACTTTTTAGGCGATCTTCCAGCATCTTTTCCTTTTCAATTGAAGCATCTGCGGGATCATAATAAATGACATCAATATCCTGCATTGGTGTTGTACATGGATGGATGCTATCCCACACCTTACTTCTGATGATGCCTGCACAAATCCACGAATCGTTTAAATGAAGAGACTCTACGGCCATTAACATTGCCATGAGCGTGGTATCGTTTGCAATGAGTTCTTTTAATGTTGCTTCATATTTCATTTCCCTACATCCTCCTTAACTACTTGATTCAAACTGATTAGATAAATCTTCTGGTACGATGTAATTATAAATACCTGGGAGCGGAGAAGCACTATTTTTTTAGTAACTACAGGAAGAAACCATATGCGCAAACTGAAAAAAGGCGGGAAGATAAGCATCCCGCAAAATCTGCAAATTAAAAATACATTTCCACTTATCCTAAAAAGGAGACGCTCTTCATGAAATCATCGAGGATAGAGCGGGCAATTGTAGAAGAGACATAGGCAAGCATGACAAATGAAACGAGAAAATACATGATGTAGGCATAGAAGCCATTGATGGATTTCGAGCTTTGGCGAACGGCATCGACTGTCACAAATGCACCGATTAGGATACAAACTAGCAGAACCGCTATGACAAATAGGAAGAGAGCCAATTTTGTTGTCCCGAGCAGGTGAAGCAGGAAGCATGCTGCATTCAGAATAATGACGACTGGATAGAAGCCGGATAATACTTTCAACGTACCGAGTACCCCTGGTGATTCGGCAAAAAAATAGGTCACTAAATAGGTAGTAATCAAGCTGATGATCATAAGCAAGCTATAAAGAAGTGCCATCGACAATAGGAAGGAACCTCTATCAACGAAAACGCCTAATACATCACCGGTTAATCCGTAAGTGGCAAGTACTGCCGAGATAATCAGTAGAATAAGGGTAGTGGCAAAAGTTTTAGCAGGGAGGGTTGCCTCGAGTGCATTTGTCGGATTTAGTAATGCTGCTTTAAAGTAGGATAGATAAGCCCGAACTTCCACCTGTAGCTTGTTTGGCTGTACATCTTGGCTGGCAGAGCGCCTTTTTGGCTTGTATCTGGAAGGTGCTTCTGTGCGGGAAGGGGTAGCAGGTTCTGAAGTCGGACTGATGATTTGTGCTGTATCGCTGATTAAAGGCGTCCCGCAGCTTCCGCAAAAGTTTCCTAGTTGCTGTTCATAACCGCACGCATGGCAGTTCTGCATTCTTTCAACCTCTTTCTATTTTTTTCTTCCTGTTAATACATTGGGCAATGATAAAGCAATAGATACAGTCACTCCTTACGGCATAATAAAATCAATCGACTTCAGGATGTTTTGATAATCATCTTGTAATTGAGTAAATAACGCATCTGCCTGTTCTTTTAACGTATCAATGCTCCATTTTTTGCTCTTTTTCTCTGTTAGTGTGGGAAATTCAAACACAAGCTCATTGCTCGTTAGGGGGAGCTCGTTGGAGTGCATTTCACTGCCGTTCACATCCTTAGCCACGACTTTCAGTTTTAAATTCTCATTAAATGAAACGGGAAATAAGGAGCTCATTTCTGAAACATAATGATTGGTTGATTTGCCATTAATATAGAGTAGCCCATCAAAGGCAGATTGCAGCTTTACTGTTTCACCTTCAACAATCTCCTCTAGCGTAACGGATTGTTTTTCACCGCCCAAAGAGGGTACAAGCAAGGATCCTTTTCCGCGCAGAGGGACAATCGTAACATGCGCATCATAGGAAATGTCATATTCTCCCGGAATGAACGTACCTATATTCACTGCCTGTTCTGTCTCTGATGAAAAGTCTTTTTCTGCCACAGTAATCGTTGACTCAGCGGGTAATAAAACTTTCATTTCCACAGTAAGAGGCATAATGTCAACTGTATTGTAAAACAGTAATTTGCGATGCTTAATGGAAAGTAAATCCCCGGATTCGAAAAGTTTGCTGCCCCAAAGCTGGTCGGATTTTGTTTTTGCTGCTCGTTCGGCAGTTTCTATCAAGCTGGATATGGAGGAATGGATGTCCTCAGCGGTTAGAAAACGAAGTAATTGTTCGGGCGTACCTTGTACATCTTTCTCTATCATCAGCATGTCATATAAAGCTTCCGCATCTTTTGCAAGCAGCAATTCCTCCAGTGCCCGGACTTTTTTTTCCGGACTTGCCATGCTTGATAAAATGAGATGACAAATGAGAAGAATCAAGGCCAACCCGCTGATGAGACTATAAAAAATAGTTTGCCGTTTTGTCCAAGTTATGTTCATTTTTCTAAAGCTGATTCCTGAGAGGAGGGAAGTTCGAATAGATTCTTCTTGCACATCTACAATTTCTTTTCCGCATTTCATGCAGAAGCGTGCTGTCTGTTTCAAATCGGCACCACAGTTTGTACAAAATTTCATTTAGATCCCCTTTATTGTTATGTATTTGTAAGTTGCGGCTTACTTTCCGTATTGCTTGTCTGTAGGGTCTGCAATACAACATACATATTCCATATAGCTGCTGAAAATTCCGTTTTTCGGTGTTTTCCTTCTATAAATGTATAGAAAAAAAGCCCCCCAACAGTTCCAACTGTTGGGGAGCGGTTTAAAAACAGCAGCATGTTGCTGTAATTGTGCGCAATATTAGATAGACTGGAGACTACCAATCATCATTTTAAATTGTCTGTTGTCCCGTAATTTTTTCGAGCAGCTTTGTACTTGGAACGTCCATGCCGCAAAATTGTACGTCTACGTGCTTGGCTGCAAGCATTTCCTTAACTTTTATGAGCGCCATCACAGCTGATTCATCCCAGATATGACTTTCTGATAAATCGATGATAATACTTCCATTCGTATCAGCTTTTTTAAAATAATGTAACAGGCTTTCTGTTGAAGCAAAGAACAGCTGTCCTTTGACATAAAAGTGACCGTTTTCCTCGCTTATCTTTACCGTGGATAGTTTCGATACGAAGAACATGGCGCTTACGAGCACACCTGCCACGACACCGATCGCAAGATTGTGCGTGTAAAGCACGACAGCGATCGTCAGCAGCATAACAAATACATCCTGCTTTGGTGCAGTGAAGGTATATTTAATCGAGCTCCAATCGAACTGCGTAATACACACGACAACCATCACCCCGGCTAAAACGGGCATCGGAATCTGGATGACATAATCTCCCAACACGAGAATTAAAAACATTAAAAATGCGCCTGCAACAAACGTAGATAATCGCCCTCGAGCACCTGATTTTACATTGATAACAGATTGACCAATCATCGCACAGCCGGCCATGCCGCCGAAAAAGCCGTTGATGATATTAGCGATACCCTGACCGCGCGCCTCCTGATTTTTATTACTTTCTGAATCTGTCATATCATCCAAAATAGCAGCAGTCAGTAAGGATTCCATTAATCCAACAACGGCTAGCGCTAATGAATAAGGAAGGATAATGGAGAGTGTCTCCCACGTAAAAGGAATGTTTGGGATAAGGAATGTTGGCAACGTTTGCGAAATAGACCCCATATCTCCGACGGTTTTCAAATCAATTCCTAAAAAAAC
>JAPSKP010000064.1 GCA_031181585.1 Lysinibacillus sp. | reverse complement strand
CATTCGTTTTAGATAAAACGATTTAAAGGGGGGATGAAATGGATTCTACTCACCTTTCTTCCGCTAAACAAAACATAACGCAAGTCGAATGGCTGGAGTATTTGATGGATACGTATGGGGATGCCTTAACAAAGCTCTCCTATAGCTACATTAAGGATATAGGAAAGGCACAAGAAATTGTACAGGAC
This sequence comes from Lysinibacillus sp., assembly GCA_031181585.1. Lineage (GTDB taxonomy): Bacteria > Bacillota > Bacilli > Bacillales_A > Planococcaceae > Lysinibacillus_B. The sequence goes on along the minus strand of JAPSKP010000064.1, from coordinate 18,146 downwards.
GTATTTCTTCTATGCTATGAACGTTTTGAAGAACTGCAGCAAATTACTTCTTTGAAAGCGTGGTTGTATAAAGTAACAATTAACCGCTCAAAGGATAAGCTGAGAAGCGGCTGGATGAAACGGGTGATCTTAAACAATTTCATCCCTGCCTATACAAAAGCACCTAATTCTACAGAACAGGCATTTATTAGACAGGAGGAGCACCACGATTTACTAATGCTTGTGCTGAATTTGCCAATCAAATATCGAGAAACTTTACTGCTCTTTTATTATGAGGATTTATCAATTGCTGAGATAGCTTTTATGCTCCAGCTTAATGAGAATACGGTAAAAACAAGGCTGAAGCGAGCACGTGAGTTATTGAAACAGCTAGTAAAGGATGGTGATTTCAGTGGATGAGCAGCTTAAAACACTGAAAGAAAAACAGAATCAACAGGCACTGGCGCATATCACTTTTACCCCTCAAAATAAGCAGGCTGTGCTGGGCAGAGCTAACCGGAAAAAGTGGCGATTTTATTTTACCCCTCAGGCAGTTCTTATCCTTTTCAGTTTACTTGTGATATGCGGCTTATACTTTTTTATTCCTGCAAGTGCCCCTGAGAAAAGGGCTGTTGAAACAATTTCAGATATTGATACACCAGAAATTCTTCAAAAAGTGGTAATAACAGGCGAACTATTCACGATTGAATGGCTGTCCGATTCCATGGATAGAGGGAATCATGACTACGTTACTTCCTACCATTCACCGCTTGTTATTGATCCAAGTACTGCGAATTTTAGCCGAGGCGATGTCGTGTACTATAAAATAGCTGCTACTGAGGCTAATTCAAATGCGACAGCTCAAAATATAGGCCGTATCGTTGGTCTGCCTGGAGAGACGATTGAAATTATTAAAGGCCATGTTTGGATAAACGAAAGAAAACTCTCAGCCTTCTATTCAGAAGCGACAATGCATGGGCTGACTGAAGAAGCTTATTTTGAAAAGGTAAACGCAAATAATATTGCAGATGAAGAAATGACTCGTAAATATTTCTCTACTTCCATGTCTCCTGTGACTCTTGGAAAGAATGAAGTATTTGTACTTGTCGATCAATGGTGGCGCGGAATAGACAGTAAAGACCATGGTCCTCTTCAAACAGAGCAAATTATCGGATTAGTGAAAGGGTATGCACAATAGAAATGGTCATTCCGCTTGTATCGGAATGGCCATTTCTTAAACCCCGCTCTTTTCCAAAATCACACAGCAGCATGTGCAGCTGTCAAAGTTCGTTTTTCCTGTAAAAGCTTCGGCATATCGAATAGCCTCCTCGCAATTGGCATGCATGCCTAAGGCAATGGTGTCTTCGGCTTCAGGAGAGCGGGAACAGTCCGGAGCATGTACTTGATGGTTCCCTTCGGCATTTATATTCTGATTATAAAAATAATATGTCAGCATCGTAGTCCTCCTACATCGGTTTGAAATAATTATTTACTAAATGATTTAATAATTAGTAAATTCCTCATCGCTCTCTCCTGTAAACTAGTTTTTCTGGCTTTCAAACAAATACCTATTCCCCTGCTTTCCAAAGTACAGTTGATTTACATTTATCTTTCTATCCGTTTACCAGCCCTTTTCTATGAGGAAGGCCCGCAAGTATAGCAGCAGTTTGATGATCCATACTACTTAAGAAAGGATGTGATACTGTTGGAAGACGCACAATTTGCCCAGCTTAACCACGAAAAACTAGATGAAATCAATGCGCTGGAAGATAAACTTGGAGTTATTCTTATTGCTTATGATGCTTCAGCTAGCTCAAATCCATTCCCTGCTGACAAGCAGCCGCCGGATGTCATCAATCCTTCATAATCTAAAACTTCCCCCTCATTTTCACACCATTCTTTTGAAGGATGGTGTATTTTAGAGGAATCGCCTTCTACATAACCTCTTTCTTTATAAATAAAAAACAGCAGGAGAAAATTCTTCCCTCTGCTGTCTGTATATCCCTGTATCCTTTTACTCTATTTAAGTCCCGGGTAGCCCTGCTGCCGAAGCGCCTCATAAATGACAATAGCGGCTGTATTAGATAAATTCAATGAACGAATGTGGTCACTTTGCGGAATGCGGAGACACATATCCCGCCGCTCGTATGCGAAGTCTTTCGGCAGCCCCGTCGTCTCTTTTCCAAACATAAAGTAAATGTCTCGTTCCCTATCGCTGAAGTCATGTGTTGTAAACGGCTCTTCACTATATGTTTCAATTAGATATAAATCGCCCCCCTCAGAATAGGCAAGGAAATCCTCTAATGAATCGTGATAAACTACATTTACATGCTCCCAATAATCCAATCCAGCCCGCTTCAGCATCTTATCATCCGTTGAAAAACCAAGTGGACGAATCAAATGCAGACTTGTATTTGTTCCTGCACAAGTGCGAGCAATATTTCCCGTATTTGCAGGGATTTCTGGTTGATATAAAACTACATGTAACGGCAAACTAAAGACCTCTTTCTTATAATAGTGCTAATCCCTTTTCTATTTCCGCGAGCACCTCAGCATCCATTTCACGCTCTTTTGCTCCTTGAAGAGCGAGTCCGGCCTCATGCCCGCCGATTTTACCAAGTGCCCAGGCTGCTGTCCCTCTAATAACAGGGCGCTCGTCCTTTTTCAGCACATTAATCAGCTCAGGTACTGCTGATTGTTCCTTAAAATGTGCTAGTGCTAATATTGCATTTCGCTGAATAGGCTTCTTCCCTCGCCAAGAACCAGAAACATGTCCAAACTTCGCTTTAAATTCCTTATTCGAGATGGAAAGGAGCGGAGTCAGTAATGGTTTCGCAATTTCCGGGTCTGGAGTAAATTCTTCATGTAGCCAGTTTGCTTTCCCCTTATTTTTTGGGCATACTGTCTGGCATGTATCACAGCCGTACAAACGATTCCCAATTTTACCGCGGAATTCGTCCGGTAAAAAGCCCTTCGTCTGTGTCAGATAAGCAATACAGCGCTGTGAATTCAGCTGCCCAGGCGCTACAATGGCTCCCGTCGGACAAACATCTAGACATAGCGTGCAATCGCCGCACTCGTCCTCAATAGGCGTATCCGGCGCAAACGGAATATTTGTGATCAGCTCTCCCAAATAAACGTAAGAGCCGAATTCCGGTGTAATAATGGAACAGTTTTTCCCGCTCCATCCGATGCCGGCACGCTCTGCTACAGCACGGTCCACAAGCTCTCCGGTATCGACCATCGATTTAATACGGACATCCGGAACCCGTTCTTTCAGCCACGCTTCTATCAGCTGCAGCCTTTCCCTGACAGCTACATGATAATCAATGCCCCATGATGCACGGCAGAAAATTCCTCGGCGCTCACCTTTCTTTCCTGCAGGAGCATCCTTCATTTTCGAAGGATACGCTATGGCAATCGCAATAATACTCTCTGCATTATCCAATAAACGGAGCGGCTCCGTTCGAAGCTCAACATCCGATTCTTCAAACCCTGACTGAAAGCTGAGCTCCTGCTGGCGGCGCAATCTATTTTTTAACTCATGAAATGGCGAGGCAGTAGTGAAGCCGATCTTATCAACGCCAATCGACTTAGCATATTCAATTAACTGTTCTTGCAAAGCTGCTATACGCATTTCCTCACCTTCCTTATGGTACAATAAACTAAAAATCCTGAGGTGATACTATGAACATTACGCTCGATACATCTCTTCTTGAAAAAGTGCCTGCTATGAAAATAGGCCTTATCCATTATACCAAAATTACCGTCTCTGACTCTCCTCAAATGATTAAAGGACGTATACAGCTCTATCAGGAAAATTTATTCTTTGAGCTTCAGGATGTACCTGTTGCAGAGCAGCCAGGCATCAAAGAATGGCGGGCACTCTGGAAAGCTTTCGGTGCTGACCCGAACCGTTACCGCCCTTCAGCTGAAAGCCTGCTGCGCCGCATTGCCAAACAACAGTATCTCACACCGTTTCATTCGGCCGTAGATATTAATAATTTCTTCTCACTCCAATATGAGATCCCTGTTGGAATTTATGATACTTCTCACTTAGAAGGAGATATTACACTCGCTTTGGGGGATAAGGAAACCAGCTATGACGGGCTGAATGGCCGATCCATCTTGCTGAAGAACATTCCATATTCAAAAGATGCTGCCGGAGCATTTGGAAGTCCTTATGTAGATTCTATCCGTACAGCTGTTTCGGAAAACACAACAGACGCGCTGCATATTTTTTATCTCCGCCCATCTATCGATGAAGCTGAGGCGAGACAATTGCTTACTTCTTCCGGTAAAATGTTTACACAAGTAAATGGCGGCGATTTTGAATTTGCCATCCTGTCTGCCGCCGGGCCAACGACTTCCCTATAAGGAGCGATTGAATGATTTCATTAGCAGAAGCAGTTAAATTAAAATCAATCTTAAACAAAAAGAAGCAAGAGTTGATTTCCGAAATTCATAGCGTCTCTCATGCAATTGTAGAAAAAGGCGAAGAGCCGAAAATTCCAGATCGGACATTAACCCAAATTGATGCTGAACTAGAGGATATACGCCGCGATGCACGGATCCTTGACCGCCTGATTTATGAGGCGAATATCAAGAATTCTATTGAATTCGAAAACGAGACTTATACATTGGTAGAAGCGATTGAACTTGCCATCCAATTGCGTGCGCAAGCCACTCTTTATAAGGAGCTTGGATTATCCGAGAAGGAATCCTTCTTCCATGGTTCCGGAGATACAATTTTTTACCGCGTTTCCTTGTATGACCCGAACGAATACCGGGTAAAGGCGAACGAGCTTGAAAAATCCGCTCATCGTCTATCAAACGCGATTAATGCAAAAAACTATCAAGTCCAGGTCGATTTTGACGACTCGAAATATTTCTAGCCCGGCGCGGTGAGAGTCCAACCCGGGTTGCTGCGGATGTCCCCATGCATTTTTGCATATCACAATTTAGTTGCTATACGCAAACCAATGACCAATAACCTGTTACTCCGGTTACCTTTAACAAATAACCAACTATTGCTAAAGTGACCTATCGTAATTTCGTTTATATTGACATCCGTAGCAAAAAAGGGTGTGGCCTTAAACAGCCACACCCTTCAGCCTGTTGACAAACGCTTTCATCCAGCGTTGCTTGCCTCGCTCGTCCCCTCATGAACTTAGGTTCTATTCGTGTCTTCGCTCGTCGGCGCGCCTTGTCTGGCAAGCGTTTTCAAGACAGGCTGAGTAAAACATACCTTTATAAAACTAGTTGAAAAAACGTAAAGACAAAGTCAAAAAAGTGACTTTGTCTTTACTCTGAAGGGTGTGGCCTTAAACAGCCACACCCTTTTCTATTCAACCCCCGGTAAAATGCGCAGTACCTTTTCGTCTGCATCTAAAATTGCCTCTACCCCTAAAGGAATGGCCACATTCGGCTTACAGTGTCCAATCTGGAAGCCAGCCAGTACAGGCTTATTCAGCGGTATCAAGTATTCACGCATAATATCGAGCACCTCTTCATATGTCTCATCTTTACCAAGTTCAGTAAAGCTGCCAATCACGAAGCCTGCCGCCTGTTCAAGCTTACGTGCCTGCCGCAATTGATTCATCATTCCATCAATATGCTCCAGCGCTTCCTTGATATCTTCCAGCACCATAATTTTCCCTTGAGCATCAAATTCAAATTTTGTCCCGAGTGTTCTCACGATGCGGTTTAAATTTCCTCCTGTCAGCTCACCACGCACAACGCCTCCGGAAATTGTTTCTAGCGGGCTGATCATCTCACTATACTGAATTTCCAACGGTGAAAATAGCTGTTGGAACATTTTAGCCGACAATGCATCCATTGCCTCCTCTCCATTGGACAGCATCGGCCCATGGAATGTAACAAGGTTGGAAAACTCATTAACAGCTAAATGCAGCGAAGTGACGTCTGAAAAACCCCAAATAACTTTTGGATTTTCTTCTAGCAGCTGATAGTCGATTTGATCGACAATTCTCGCTAAACCATAGCCGCCTCTTACACAGAAAATACCTTTCACCTCGGGATCCCTTATCATGGCATGAAGATCTTCCAGACGATCCTCATCTGTTCCAGCCAGCATTCCATCCGGCAACCCGATTGTTTGTCCTAGCTTATAGTGAAGTCCTAACGACTCGATAAATGCTGTCTTCGCCTCCAGCTGCTCCATTTTCAATGGGCTGCTGAGCGCTACCAGCCCTACCGTATCACCTTGTTTTAATCTTTGTGGGCGTATTTTCATCCTTCATTCCCCCTTTTTGTCATTCATGCTATTTTACCATAGGAAGCTCATTGCAATCTGAACCTTTCCATTCCTATAATATATGTAAGTGGTTAAAATCGTTTATCTTCTTTCGGCAGATGCTCTTCTTTTCATCGAAAGAAAAGAATGGCACACCGAAAAGTACTAAATCCAGAGAGGAACTTTTTATGAATTTTCCACCGCAGCTACTGCTCGTTCTAGCTACTATATTATGGGGCGGCAACTTTGTCATCGGCCGTGCTGTTGCTGGAGATATCCCGCCATTGACACTTGCCTTTCTGCGCTGGTGTGCAGCCTTTGTTGTCTTTTTCCCGCTTGTCTACCGGAGAACAAGGCAAGAATGGCCCGTGATTCAGGCGAACTGGCCGGCTGTTATTGCCATGGCCATAACAGGGGTTGCCTCCTTTAACACCCTTGTGTATATCGGACTTCATTATACAACTTCCATTAATGCATCGCTGATGAATTCGTCGACACCGATTATTATATACATACTATCCTTTATCTTTTTAAAGGAACGTCTTTCCAAGTTTCAGCTAACAGGAACGACCCTGTCACTGATAGGCGTACTGTTTATTATTTCCGGGGGCTCTATAGGAAGCCTGCTTTCGTTCTCCTTTAATAAAGGAGATGTGATCGTCCTTGCTGCTGTCTTTTGCTGGAGTATCTATTCATTGCTCGTCAAACAGTATGCAGGACGTCTGCCAGGCTATTCTACATTTCTGGTCACTATTGGACTGGGCATTGTCATGTTACTGCCCTTCACGGTATATGAATTGATGACGACCTCTGCTTCTATTAACTGGTCCTTTGGCACGGTTGGTGCTATTTTCTATGTAGGGATTGCCGCCTCTATTGTAGCCTTCTTGAGCTGGAACAGCGGTGTAGTCGCGATAGGACCAAATAGAGCAAGCATCTACCTCAATTTCATCCCTTTTTTTGCCGCTGTTTTTGCTATCCTCTTCTTAGAAGAGCAAGTGATTGTTGCCCAGTTGATTGGTGGTTTGGCAGTGATTGGCGGCGTTGTGCTGTCTAATAAAAAATAAACGGAGCAGGGGCTATCCTTGCTCCGTTTATTTTACCCCTGTATAAATAACTGTCACATCGCTGTGAAGATGCAATGCACTGGCCGGAAACTGTTCTGTAACCTCTCCTGTACGAAGACGGTCATAGGCTTCTCTTTTGGAGGCTCCAGAAAGCAGAAGAATGATCTTTTTAGACTGCATAATAGTTTTGATGCCCATTGTTATGGCATGCTTCGGCACATCCTCCAGGCGTTCAAAATAGACCTTGTTTGCCTCCCGTGTAGATGCCGTCAACTCCACAACATGTGTCGTATTTTCAAAAGAAGAACCCGGCTCATTAAAACCGATATGACCATTTGTCCCAATCCCCAGCAGTTGAATGTCAATCCCGCCCGATTCCTCGATCTGCCTTTCATATTCTCTTGCTGCCTTTTCCAAGTTTGGTGTATCGCCATTCGGTAAATAGATATTTTCTCGTTTTATATCAATATAGTTAAATAAACGTTTCTTCATATAGTGATGATAGCTTGCTTCACTTTCAGCTGTTACCCCTACATATTCATCCAAGTTAAAGGATACAGTGCGGGCATACGAAACCTTTCTAGATGTATAACTCTTTACAAGCTCTTTATAAAAGCCTTCAGGTGTTCCGCCTGTTGCCAACCCTATCACACTTTTACTGTTATTCTTGATATGGTTGATGAAAAGATCAGCAGCCATTTTACTCATTTCCTCATAGCTTGCCGTTTCAATCCATTTCATGCCACCATCCCTTTCTTAATCTATACTTCACATCATGGTATAATCATTACCTTAAACAAGAAAGCGTAAACAGCAGGACATTTGAAGAAAGAAGCTCTTGATAAAAACAAAAGCAAGGGAAGAAGCATATGTCATTTTGATATGGCTGCCTGGACGTTATTCACACTGCACATGTTTATAAATTCCCCGGTAATAAAAAAATACCGCCTTCCCTATTTGAATAGGAAAAAACGGTCCTAAATACGTGAGCTCCTTTCCCTTCCCTTATAAATAGTGAAGGGTAGGCCCGCATTTATTTTTTATTTTCTATTATTTCATAATACAACGTGAGCTTTTGCGAATTCATTTCCATAATATGATTGGAATAGTGACTCGCCATATTTTTCATGACAACTTCATAGGCGTCATGATATGCCTCGTTCATTTTCTCTTTCGTTTGAATAGACTCATTGATTGCTTCAATGATATCCCCCATTTGTTCTGATGTTTCTTGTTGAACAGCGCTTTGCAGCTCACCACCTAATTGGCGCAGCTCCTGTATTTTTGTAATAAAAGAGTTTGCTTTATATGATAAATCCTCATTCATAAAAAACTGGTGAAACATTGTTTGCTGTGGCACGATTCATCACCCCGCTTCAATTTTCTCGGCAAGTTCTTGGTCAAACTTGAAATAATCTTCAATTGTCTTTTTTATCGTTGCCATCGCCTTTCGACCTTGTTCTATTTCCTGTTCATAGTAATGAAACATGTGTTCAAAAGAAGACTTGAAATTTTCGGCAAGCGGCGGGATATCTTCATGTACATTGATTCCTGTTAAAACATATTTCTGGTAGGCATCATACGTAAAATTGCCAAGCAAGTACTGATACTTGGAATAGTTCACTTCCATATCGGTAATTTTTTCTACCAGCCTCGCCTTTCTATTTTCAAAGTCCTGCAGATAACTTGTTTCATAGTCCGACTTCAGGCGCCCCAGCACTGCCTCTTTTTCATCATAGATAGCCATTCCTGTTGTATAAATACGCACAGCGGAGGAAAGATTGATTTTTACCTTTTGCCCCTTGCTTGTCACGGTCATAAACAGGTCTTTTCCTTTGTATTCCTTCCCTTTTTCTGCCGCTAAAGCTTCTAGAAGATTATAGATTGAATGTCCATCAACACTTTTATTTAAGGCTTCCATTAAATCACTTAAGCTCATCTGGATTGTATCTAGATGACCCGTGATACTGTTCCATTTCTCTTTGATTGTCTTATAGGCATCAATGATATCCATAATCTCACCAATTGTCGTCAAATTCGGTTCAAGCGCTTTGTTTATCGCATCTACAATATCCTGCAAATCTTTTTCTATGCCTTCTACTGCACCTAGAATAGCTGCCTTTTGATCTTGGCTGACATAGCCGTGCTTTACCATGGCACTTAAAATGGGGTCTAAATTCTTATGGATTACTGATAAATGTGTCAGCAACTCAGGAATTTTCTTACTCATATTTTGAAGCATAGGAATCCCTTGGCTGATTATTTGAGGCCCATCCTTAACATGGTCCCAAAAACCGTCGTTCTCCATTACCTGATCAATCAGCTTGAGATCAATACCTGTCATAGCTGCAACGGCTCCGTCAAATCCTTTATTATTGTAATCGGAAGCGTATTTGGCCATATACATTTGAATCGCCTGGATATCCTTATCCGGAATTTCTCCTAAAATATTACCAATCCCAGCGAAGTCCGCCATCGTGTCAATCGGCTCGCCATGCCCAACCGTAATGAAACCGCGGATATTTTCACTCACCGCCAACATCATATCTTCCTCTGCTACTAGACGGTAAATATCATCGCCTGCTTCCTTGTAGTATTCTTCAGTGAATTGTACAAGAGCATCTGGGTCGACCGTGTAGATTTCGTTAAATTTGAAAGGACTCAAATCAAATTTCTTAACCAGTTCTGCACGAAAATCAGTATCACTATAGGCCAGTTGATAAACAGTTGGCTGTGCAGCATTAATGGTATATACTCTTTCAAATTCCTGATCAAGGAGTTGCTGCATTTGCTTCGTATTGCCGCCTAACGAGTGACCAAGACCATACTTTTCTAAACCTATATCACTATCTTTGGTTTTATTCTCTATAATAGATGTGACTTCTGTTTCAAATAATTGTGCATCACGATATTGCCCATTATTCTGCCCAACAAAAATACCAAATGTATTGTACATCCAGTCCTCCGGGCGCCAGTTATCTTCTTCTTTCATTTCGCTGCCGCGCGCGATGGAGTACACTTGATTGACTCCTGCACCTTCATCGAAAAAATGAACGATCGTCCCATCAAATCCATTTTCCCCGATTTCCAGCTTTTTACTGTAGTCACTTGAATGATATAACTGGATATCAACCGTCAATTCTTTGCCGGTTTCCTCAAAATATATTTGCTTTATCGCCTCTTCTGACAATTCGCCGTATTCCAAATCTACAATTCGTCCACGCAGCTCATCTGAAAATAGAATTTCTTCCACAAAATCACCTCTCTCTTATTAAGGATTGAAACGAACGGAATGGAAGATTTTTTTTGCCCGCTCTCTTTCTTCGGTTAGATCGAGATTGCATTCTTCCGTTTTGCTTATGCATGTAGAACTATACTCTAGACCTATTGCTTTATCGGTAGTCTGGGATTTTATATAGCCGAGAAAATGCAGGTAAAATCCATTTTTGTCATTATTTATATCCTGTCTATATTCAGCAAAGTAGATATCATTATCCCCCACTGTATATTTTTCAAAGTCTTCAGGTGTTACTAATTTTTTGGAGCCGATTAGCAATTCTAAATTTCCTTCTATCCATTCGGTAGCTTCTCGGTCATCAAAATTTCCTACGACGGAATAGCTATAATTCTCTTCTTTTCGTTCCTCACCAAAAAGAATAGCTTCATACTTTGTATCACGATATTGATAATACGTCTGATCCATCACCGCATTCACTGGGTAAAGCATTGTATAACCGCTAACACCTGATTCAAAAGTATGGTATCCCTCTTCTGTTTCTTCCTTAGAAGAAATGAATTCCTTCGTGAAATCATCCTGCAAAGCTGCTGTTTGAATCTCCTCCGCACTTGAATTAGCACTTGAGCTAGTATCTGAATTGTCATTTGTTTTCATTGTCCCACACCCTCCTATTAATAAAGTCACTGCAAAAAGAAATGGTAAGTAGCGTTTCGCCAAGATGATGCCCCCTTCTGTGTTGATTAACCCTAATTTTATTTAAATGATATTTCTTCTTCCTTATTGAAAGAAAGCAAAGTTCTTCATAGTAGTCATCTCGATATTGGTAATACAGCTGACTCGTTACTGCACTCACCCATCATAGCTTCATGTATTCATGAACTTCTGATCTCAACTCTACGTATTTTAGAAGAAGGAAGACAACCCTTTGTAAAACCATCCTGCAGGACCATTGTTTGTATTCCCTTTTCCAGAAGAACATTCTCCCTATGCCATGTCATGCAGCCACCCCACAAAAACAATTATAAGGAAGAATTGTAAATAACGTCTCTTAAGGATGCATCCCTCTTATCATCTAAAATTTGCCTATTAATAATTTAGCAGAGAATGGCGCTGTAAACGATATAGTAGAAGCAAATTAATGCTTTTCATCTAGATGCATTCGTTCAGTAAAGGAAAATTTTCATGCTAATTAATATTACTTATTACGGACATTTTCCTTCCTCCTATCGACGAAAAGCCCTATTCCTTTCATGCGCTCCTATTTGCTTATAAAAGCCCCCTTAAACCCGGTGCCTCATATGGCTAAAATAAAAAAACCCTCTGAAAAAAGGGTTCCTTTCACTTACTATTGAGTTATTCCTCAAACTATTCTCTGTTAATCAGTTCATTAATTTTCCGATTCATTTTTTTAGCCTCCAAGCGGTTGTACAGATAAAAGAGAAACCAAACAAATGTAAAGATCAATATATTTAACAAAACTACTGAAATAATCAATGACATAGAATTGGTTGGAATCCAATTCAAAGAAAAAGCGACGAGGAAGAAGACCGTTAAGCCAACAACAAAATGGATGAGGGATTGCTGAAAGAATGACAAGCGATCTATTTGATATACAAAAGCTGGTGACGCACAGGCGACCCCTACAATCATAGATCCTACTGCCTGACGCGTAAAATCAGCCATCACAGCATCTAAAAATGCCGCTCCGCCAAGCCAGTATCCAATAAGATTGACGAACACAAAAACCGTACATCCCCAGCTGACTCCAGATGCGAAATATTTCATAACCCACATATATTAAACCCCCAATCTCTCTTTAAATTGCTTTCGATAATTTCGGGTAATAACTTCACGGAGCCCTAATGCCAGCTCAAGCTCCATCGTCCCATTGAAGGAAGCTTCGACATGCTTTATTTTTCGGAAATGAACAATCGCTGATTTCGAAATGCGTATAAAATCACTGCCAAGCTGCTGCTCTAGTTCATATAAAGGTTTATTTACAATATACCGATTATTATGATCATCATATAAAACCAGTTCACGCCCTTCTGTTCGAATCAAAATAATAGAAGCCGGTTCAAGGATATATGTCTTATTATCCGATTGGGCTGTTAATATCTGTTCCTCCCCTGCACTTTGTAAAAGTGAAATAGCTGCCTGTACTGCCGGTGAAAGCTTTGATACATGAATTGTCGCATATGGCTCCTTATACGTAGGATCTATCCTCACCTCTACCCGCACGATCATCCCCCCCTTGCAAAAATTATATCATACATATTTATCCATAAAATGCATGTTAAACCGCTATAAGGCATCTTACACACCCATTTGGACATCTCACTCAAAATGCATTGTTGCCGCTGTCTCTGTTGTATATATTTATCTCAAATAAAGGAGGAGATGAAGAAATGAAAAACAAAATTGTGACAGTCAATAACCTTTCCATTCAGTATAAAACAACGACCGCTGTTCAAAATTTATCCTTTTCCATAAAAGAGCAAGAAATCTACGCTATCATCGGACCGAATGGAGCTGGAAAAACATCAACAGTAGAATGTATTGAAGGGTTAAGAATGCCTAGTTCTGGCAAGGTATCTGTGCTCGGGGTGACACCCCACTTGAATCGGAAGAGGATGTATAAACAGATGGGCATTCAATTACAGGAGGCTGATTACCCTGACAAAATGAAAGTGAAGGAGCTATGCATTTATTTTTCAGCTTTTTATGACCACCCGGCAGATTGGCGTCTTTTGCTAAAGCAGCTAGATTTACAAAAGCGTGAAAATACTCTTATCAAAAAATTATCGGGAGGGGAAAAGAGGAAACTCTCTATCCTATTAGCCTTGCTTCCAAAGCCAAAGCTGCTTATTTTAGATGAATTGACCACTGGGCTCGACCCAGAGGCAAGACGGATGATGTGGCAAAGCCTGCTCAATATCCGCAATGCAGGAACAACCATACTTCTCGTTTCTCATTATTTAGATGAGGTTGAACACTTAGCAGATCGCTTGCTGTATTTAGTAGACGGTCATAAACAATTTGAGGGGACATTAGAGGAATTCCGCCAGTATGCAGAAAATCAGATAACCCCTTCTGAGCGGAAGCATAACTTGAATTTGGAGCAGCTGTATCTATTAGTTTCCCCTAAAAAAGGAGCACTTTTATCGGAGGTAATGAAATGACGAAAATTTATCATACTTTTATGATTGAAATGAAATTATACACACGTGATTTTTTCAGCTTCTTTTTTACGTTTGCATTTCCTTCATTGCTGCTATTACTTTACGGAAGCATTTATGGCAATGAACCGACTGTTTACTTTGATGGCTATGGAACAATTGATGTATCTATTCCTGCCTATTGTGCCATGATTATCGGTGTAACTGGCTTAATGGCCTTTCCGCTGACACTCGCTCATTACAAAGAACATCAAATCTATAAACGATTGGACGCGACGCCTGTTGGAAAAGGCTTTGTTATTTGGATCCAGACAGCGGTAAATATCATCATGACACTTCTCGGATTTTTACTATTATTTATTGTAGGGAAGCTTGCTTATGATGTGGAGTATGAAGGGGAATTGTGGGCTATCAGTATTGCGATTTTACTTTCTATCGCCGCTATTTTTTCAATTGGTTTCCTCTTTACATCTATTGCTCGAGACAGCAAGATGACCAATCTATTATGTTATCTTTCTTATTTTCTCATGTTGTTTTTATCCGGAGCGACCATGCCAAAAGAGATGTTTTCGGATACCTTATTATCTATCTCCAAATTTCTGCCCCTCACCTATGTCGTCGATCTTTTACAGGGAACTTTTAATGGAGAGGCGTTACATGAATATAACTTTGAAATTGGCATGTTAGCTGGTATTTGTCTACTTTGCTCTTTAATGGGGGCTATTTTTTACAAAAGGAAAAATTGGGCGTAATTGCAGTGAAAGGCGATATGGCTGCCCCTTCCTCGTAGTTAAGCTCTGATGAAATGTTCCCTCCTCTTTGGACTGTATCATCTTTTCTCCAAAAAAGGCGGCTCTTATTCAAGAGCCGCCTCGGAGTGAAGACAAAATCGTTTCATGACTTTGTCTTCATGTCTTCTAAGAAACTTTAATAAAAAGACGTTTTTACCCAGCCTGTCTTGAAAACACTTGCCAGACAAGGAGTGTCGACGAGCGAAGACGCGAATAGAACCTAAGTTCATGAGGGAACGAGCGAAGCAAGCAACGCTGGATGAAAGCGTTTGTCAACTGGCTGAGGTGGCTCTTATTTAAGAGCCGCCCACCAAGTCTAAAACCCATTTCTTCACATCTACAAGCCGGTTTGATGGCGGTTTCTCTATTTCGCCCGTAACAATGAGCGGAACCACAGAATCCACACGATGGAGAGAGCCATGCGCACCACCGCCCGCATGATCATGACTATGTTTTTCTATAAACTCGTAAGAAGGCTTTGCATCTACGATAATTACCTTTCCTTCTTGTGAATGAAGTGCTCCATGCAGCCTTGCAAGCGCATCAGGGTACGTATGATAATACAGGGCTCCCTGTTCATCCTTCCTTACATCCAAAAGAGACAAATCACCATCCAAATACCATGATTGGCCGTACTCATCGATAGTTGGCCCGTTTGGTGAAAATGTAAATTGTTCTTCTCCCTTTGGTTTCACAACATAATTAGTTTGCTGATCACTCCAGGCAATAAAACCAATTCGTTCATCCTTTTTTAAAACGTCTACTACTTCAGAAAATGGAATTTGCTCATCATGCAGGTAGATATATGCCATCCTCTCATTAATGGCAATAGCCAGCTCTGCATTCTCTTTTCCGTTCTCCCAAAACGTATAGTCCTTCAACACATCATTTAAATCAATTAAAGCTGTCTCCTTCTCTTCCTTTACCGATGATTGACCGCTATCACCGAGGACAATCCATGTTACTTCCTGAATGGCTTCCTCCCACGATTCAAAATGATTGAATAGCTCTTGAAGGGCTTGATCTGCCTTCTCAATTCCTTTTGTATCTTCAGGACCATTTTTGTGTATAGAGGCATCGGCATCAGGAAAATAAGCCAGAGTAAATATCGGAAGCTTATTTTGCTCGAGTATATACTTTAGCTCATTTACTGTGAAATCATTATTGACACCCATTCGCTTCCAGCTGAATTTATACCGATCGTTCTCTGGATTATATTGAGATAACGCACCAAGTGACAATAGCACCGGTCCATTCACCTTTATCTCCTTCGGCAACAGCCTTGCATAAGAGAGCAGCTTCGGTACATGTAATCCATGCTGAGTACTTCCCCGGTATAATAGGCCATTAATGGACGCCGATTGCAATCTAGCGTTTGCCAGCTCTTCGTGAATCGTCTGCACATCCTTACTTAGATGCGATTCATTGAGGCGAATCACACTATCGGCTGCTACATTCTTTATACCGTTGTCCCACATTTCCCTTATACCGCTTCCATAGCTGATCATGCGATCCTCATCCTCTTTAAACCAAATCAAGCCTGGAATCTTATGACCATTTGTATAAGTTCCCGTTAACAAGGTGCTATCAATAGTTACAGACATCGTCGGATAAGAGCTAATAAATTCTGGATAAAAATCTCCATTTTTCATTAAAAACGAGAAAGCAGGGGCCTTTCCCTCCTGAATTGCCTTTTGTAGGAGCTCAGTCATTAACGAATCCACTGTGACCAAAACAACCGGTTTTTGCTGTGTTGTAATGGGAACGCTATTTAACTTTTTAGTCGGCGACATGGAAATAGAGAGAGCAAGCCCGCCGCAAATAATAATAACTAAAATAAAAGCAATGAGTATTTTCCTTTTCATTATAGTCACCTATCTTCCATTCATCAGTAGTAGTATGGTGATTACAAATGAATACATGCTTTCTTGAAGGTAAAATCTTTTATTATTATTTGTGAAAAGAAAAAAGAACCCTTGAATAATCAAGGATCCCTTTGCACTTTGATACCGGTGGCCGGAGTCGAATCGACAATATTAGAAGGAACTCGATTTTGAGTGGTACTAAAACCGTCTAATATCGAAAATATTAATACATTGCTATCATTTTTCACTTCACATTACCCTTAATTTTTATGCGAGAGTATTAGCCCTTGGTGTCGGGAGACATTATTTAGGTCAGATATTAAATCAACCATTTAAAGAAGAAATTCAACAGATACGAGAGCCGATTAAAAAGGAATTTAAAACTACCGAAGAAGAGATTATCTAAAATCAAATCTTGTACTAAATGCTGTTATACGTTAAAATAGAACCTGGTGAAAACATAAAATGGTGATTAGGTAAGACCTGCTTTTTTGCTTTTATATGATTTTATTTAAGTATAAATTATGATGATTGATTTCTTTGTATCGAGTGCAAAGACGTTAGGTAGCATCTCAAAAACCTTTTAATTAAAAGGTTTTTAAGGTGCTACCTTTTTTTAATGACAGCTAGGAGGAGAATGGTTATGGCATTTCATAAACCACAAAAAATTGCAGAAATAACGATAGAAGCAGGGGTGACAAAGACAAAACTTCCTTTTCCCCATTTGTTGCTGCTTGGATTTTTAGGGGGAGCATTTATTTCATTGGGCTATTTACTAGATATTCGTGTCATAGGTAATTTGCCAGCAGAATGGGGGAGTCTTGCTAACTTAATCGGAGGTGCTGTATTCCCAATTGGGCTTATTTTAATTGTCCTTGCTGGGGCAGAATTGATTACAGGAAATATAATGTCGGTATCCATGGCGTTTTATGCAAAGAAAATATCTCTAGGGAATCTTGTACATAATTGGTTTTGGGTCACTTTAGCAAATCTAGTTGGAGCTCTTTTTGTAGCATATTTCTTTGGTCATGTGGTTGGTTTAACTGAAACAGGCCCATATCTGGATAAAACGGTGGCAGTGGCATATTCAAAAGTAGATGAAACCTTCTTACAAACCTTTATATCAGCGATTGGTTGTAACTGGCTTGTCTGTCTAGCAATTTGGCTCGCTTATGGAGCAGATGACTTTATCGGAAAAATTGTCGGCATTTGGTTCCCAGTTATGGCCTTTGTCGCGATTGGCTTCCAACACGTTGTTGCCAATATGTTTGTGATACCAGCAGCGATTTTTGCAGGACAGCTTAATTGGATTGATCTTATTGAAAACATCATTCCAGCCTTCCTAGGCAATGTTGTAGGCGGGGCTCTTTTTGTTGGATTGTTGTATTTTTATGTTTATCAGAAACAAGATAATCAAGTTCAGAAACTTCCTAAGAATTCATAGGAAACTGACATATAAATATTTAGACAACCCTATTATTTTAAATTGACGCTACGATAATAGGCTAGTTCTCTTAGGGCTACTTCAATTTTTGCTTACTAAAGTTGGAGTAGTCCTTTGCTTTGCCTTCCCTTACATAATTGTATTTCTAATGCCTCTTCCCCGGTTCAGTGCACACGATTCTTAATTATTCTGTCGTGCAAAAGAAAAATAAAAAAACTCCACAGAATATACTGTGAAGTTTAATATAACCATGTTTCTCGTTAGTTAAGATACCGGTGGTCGGGGTCGAACCGACACTCCAGAAGGAACACGATTTTGAGTCGTGCG
>JAPSKP010000007.1:25107-70852 GCA_031181585.1 Lysinibacillus sp. | reverse complement strand
TTGCCTCTACAGCATAGGGCAAGTCTTTTTGTTTTAGTAAAAGATCAGGAGCAGGGCGCCTACAATAAAGCAATAATACGTAAAGTAAATCAATTTCCCATGCTTCATAATCCCCATGAACCATTTCATAGCAAAGTAGGTCATGAATACAGTCGCAATAAATGTGACGGCATATGGAAGAGCTAGTTCAGCTTTATTTGGTTCATTGACGAAATCGGAAATTCCTAAGACGACACTTCCTAGGCTGACAGGGATGTAGAGCATAAAGGAATAGCGAAGGGCTGTTTCTTGTTTCATTCCTACAGCAATCGCTGAAATGATCGTAGCACCGGAGCGGCTGATTCCCGGTGTGAGGGCAACTGCTTGCCCAAGTCCCACAAGAAAAGCATCCTTAACGGTGATGTCCGCATCGCTTTTTTTACCGCGCATATTGCGAATCAGCCATATTGCCGTTCCTGTTACAAATAACATAATCGCAATTGTTGTCATACTGACATTTTCAGCGATGACATCGCTCAATAAAATACCTAGAACTCCAGCGGGAATCGAACCGATGATGATCAAAAGGACAAAGCGAAAGTCAGCAGCGTATCTGCTGTTTCTCGTCTGTATATAACGAAGGGAGTTTACTATCAGCCTGATAATATCTTCCCGATAAATGAATAATACAGCAAGTAAAGACGCGGTATTTGTTAAGATAGCAAAAGTAAATCCTTGTTCGCCAAGACCAAGAATTTCAGAGGCAATCATTACATGCCCGCTGGATGATACAGGGATTGGTTCGGTGATACCTTGTACAATTCCAATAATGAAGTGTTTAATTAACAAAATAAAATCTTCCATACTAAGCTCCTTTAACATATGTATAGTAAAACAAACTGCTGGCGTGACTTCTTCATAAAAGTTACTTATGAGCAGATGAAACAAAGAAAAAATGGATTCTATCCAATTTCTATCAAGCACTTATTCACAGTGTATTATGAGGGGATGGAGAATTTGACTAAAGCAGAGGAATCAATTTAGGTTAGCAGACAGTCCCTTGTTGTACAGGTTTCAGGATAGTCTTTACGGCCCTTCATAAAGGACGTTTTTCTGTGTAAAGAGTTGCAGTTTTTTTAGGTGAGTAGGATAAGTGGATTTGTTCGGATATTTTACCATACTTTTAAGGGCTGCTGATCAAGCAGATAGAACTAATGAAAAAGGCGGGCAACTTTGCCCGCCTTTTGCTGTTATTCGGCTATTGCCTGTGGTATAGGAGCCGCTTCTTTCTTTACTTCAAGATATTGAATCTGATGGCCGTCCTTTTCCTTGATGGAAAATTTGTACCCTTCATGATAGAGGGATTTTTCCATATCCAGATCTACATCATTTGTAAAGTACCAGCCGCCGATCGTATCGACGTCTGAGTGTTCTAGTTCGATATACAAAAGCTTTGCTACATCATCAAGAAGAACTTTTGAATGAAGGATGTAGTGGTCTTCATTCACACGGCGAATTTCTGGGATTTCATCATCATCAAATTCATCGCGGATTTCACCGACAAGTTCCTCTAAGATATCCTCGACCGTTACCATACCACTTGTACCGCCATATTCATCAAGCAGAATAGCGATATGAATACGCTCTTTTTGCATTTTTTGGAGTAAATCATGAATCGGTGTTGTTTCGAGGGCACGAACAACCGGATTGACAAAGTCCTCTAATTTGAATGATTCGGGACGGATCCGGTTTTTCATTCCTAATGTCAGGAAGTCCTTAATATTTAGGAAGCCTAGAATGTTATCGCGGTCTCCTTCATAAATAGGGTAACGTGTATATCGTTCCTCCGACACTTGTGTGAGTACTTCCTCGAATGTCGCGTTCACTTCAAACCCAACGATATCCGTTCGCGGCACCATAATTTCACGCGCAATTTTATCATCAAATTCAAATACATTGTTTACATATTTCAATTCGTTCATATTAATTTCGCCTGATTTATAACTTTCGGAAAGAAGGAGACGAAGCTCTTCTTCTGTATGGGATAGTTCGTGCTCGCTCGCCGGCTTCATACCAAATAGGCCGACAAGAAGACGAGCCGAACCATTCAGGAACCAAATGAACGGATAAAGAATTTTATAGAAAATCATAATTGGCTTGGCAAAAGCAAGTGTAACTGCTTCCGCTTTTTGAATAGCGACAGTTTTCGGAGCCAGCTCCCCAACAACTACGTGCAGGAATGTGGCGATGACGAATGCTGCACCGATTGTAAACCAGTGGATGTAATCAGTTGGAATCCCTACTGATTCAAATAAAGGGTGCAGAATGAATTCGAACGTCGATTCCCCGACCATACCTATACCAAGGGCTGTCACGGTAATACCTAGCTGGCAGGCAGATAAGTACTCGTCAAGATGCGTTGTCACATTCTTGGCAGAAAGCGCTCCTGCTGTTCCCTCTGCTACAAGCTGGTCGATCCGGGATTGACGTACTTTTACGATGGCGAATTCCGTCGCTACGAAAAAGGCCGTTAATGCCAATAAAATGATGAAAATCGTTAAGTTAATTGCGGTGGACAATTAGTCGTTCTACTCACGAAGTAGAACGTTCACCTCCTAGTTATTTAAAAGTAATAATAGAGACTGCATGAGTGCCACACTTTCAGGTGACACTTTTTTTCGTATCTTTTGCTTTTCTTTTTCGTCAAGCTGATCCATAAGCTTTGCAACATCGTGTTCCAGTTTTTTCATCTGTAGACGAATTTCCTGAACATCAACCTCTTCAGCGATAGGTTCCTCGACACTCAACATTCTACGAATCTCCTCCAGGCATTTACCTTGAGCTTTTTGCTCTTCAATCCAATGAATCCGTTCCATCATTGCGCGGTCGTAATAGCGATAATTTGATGCTGAACGTTCAACTTGCAATAAGCCGAGATTCGTATAGTAATCGATTGTTCGTTTTGTTACGCCTGTTTGCGCAGCCAGTTCACCTATTTTTAATTTCTCGTTCCCAAATTATCACCCCAAACCATCACGTTATAGTTCTAATTATAATGTAATGTAAGCATTTTGTCGACTTTTTGAGCTGTACGCAAAGGAAGGACAAGTACAGAACCTGCCCTTACTTATCCTCAATCATATACGTGGAATAGCATTAACTCATGAATCATTTTTTCAACACTTTCCCGCTCTTCAGGCAATAGTGCCTCTCCGATATATTGAATACCGCCATCTTTTCTATATTCGGCTTGATAACGCTTTTGTTTATAGAAAAATGATAGTGTCCAACCTGGAAGTTGTGTATTTTCATATAAAGGTTTATAACTAAAATGTTGAATCATGGAACTTCCCTCCCTGTTCAATCGTACTTGATAAAGGGGCCCTATGCAATTGCCAAACAGCTTATAATTCCTATTTCGGTGGTATAATAAAAAAAGTTGAAAAGGAAATGAGAGGATTCAATGGATAATTTATTTGTTTTAATCTTGTTTTTAGCGGGTGTCGGAGGAATCGTTGGAGCAGCGACAAATTATATGGCTATTAAAATGCTCTTTCGCCCCTACAAGCCTATTTATTTTATGAAATGGCGACTGCCGTTAACACCTGGACTTATTCCAAAACGCCGGGATATGCTGGCGGTTCAGCTTGGTAAAACCGTAACGGAGTATTTACTAACACCGGCCACTATTCGAAAGAAATTTTTATCAGATGAAGTGCGCGGGAACGTTCTGCAGTTTGCGCAGCAGAAAGTTGAGCAGGAAATCTTTTTAAATGATAAAACATTGAAAGACTGGCTTGAGCTGGCTGGGTTCGGTCATCTTCCTGCAACAGTGGAAGGGAAGGTAGATGTCATCATCTACAGCCAGTTTGAAAACATGAAGAATGTGCTCTCTGCAAAGAAGATTCATGAGCTGCTTCCAGAGGACTTAGAACCGGTACTGGACCGCAAAATTCCGGAAGCGGTTGAGCAGATTCTTCAAAAGGGAGAAGATTACTTCTTATCATCAGAAGGGTATATGACCATCCGTAATATGCTCGATGACTTTTTATCGTCAAAAGGTTCAATTGGTGGTATGATTCAAATGTTCGTTGGCGATTCCTCTTCTCTTGTAGAAAAGGTACAGCGAGAGCTGGTGAAATTTTTACAGGCTCCGGGGACAAGCGCCCTTCTGAATCGGATTTTCATAGCAGAGTGGGAGAAAATAAAGGAACGCCCTGCAATGGATTTTATGAAGGATGTCAATTTCGACAGCATAGCAGCCAATATTCAGGAATATGCTAAACGAGAGTTAGCGTTAGATGAACGTTTGGACAAAAGAATTCAAGATTATTGGCCACAGGGAAATGACTGGGCAAAACATGAGCTGCTTCCAAAACTACTGGATAAGGTATTTATAGAAGCAGAAAATAAAATTGAAGATGTACTGCAGCGTCTAAACTTAGCAGAAGTAGTCCGTGAGCAAGTGGATTCTTTCCCAACAGCTAAATTAGAGGAGCTTGTTTTAGGTATCATTAGTAAAGAGCTTCGACTAATTACATGGCTCGGTGGGATTATCGGTGGGTTAGTCGGTATTGTGCAAGCCTTCATTGTGTTCTTTACAAACTAATTAAAAAGAGAGTAGGCATACAGATGATCAATATTTATGATGACATTAATAAACTGGAAGCTACCTTCCGCAAGACACAGGAATTCAAGGCATTGCAAGAGTCAGTAGAGGAAGTTCGTGCTGACGAGGAAGCGCGTGTATTATTTACGAATTTCCGTGATATTCAAATGAAGCTGCAGCAGAAGCAGGCAGCTGGTGAGGAACTTCAAGAAGATGAATATGTCTACTTACAAAAAGCAGCACAGCTTGCACAGCAAAATCCGAAGATTTTAGCAATGCTTGAAGCAGAAATGGCGATGAGCACTGTTTTAGAAGAAGTAAACCGTATTTTGGTTCAGCCGATTCAATCATTATATGACGGGCTATAAGAGCCTATGAGAGACCGTACCGATCGTACGGTCTTTTTCTATTTAGTGCCGGCATTGAGTCAGGAAAAATTAAATGCTTGAATCATTCATGACTGTAGTGTAGGCTGTTTTTTGTTACAATAGGTAAGGTATTTTGAATGATAGAATGAATGAAATAGATGAATTTAACGAAAGTAGAGAAGATAATGAAGACGATACACATTACTGAACAATTTAAAGATGATTGGAATCGTGTGCTGAATCATATTGCGAACCTTTTTTATGAGGATTCTGTAATTCGGTTCACAAAAGATGGTTCTGATATGTCGATTTCTTTTACACATGCAATAGATGAACACTTCACCATTACAACGACAGCAAAACTGATCGTGGATGGACAGGAGTATACAAGCGATTATTCGATTGGCTATGCAACAGAAGGGACAGAAAAAGAGCGCAGCATTCGTATGAAACGCGCACTTTCCCATGTCATGCTGGATGTATTGGAGCAATATACAGGGATGACGCAGCAATGGGGAATCCTAACGGGAGTACGCCCGACAAAGCTGTATCATAAATACAGAAAAGCCGGGCTTCCAGAGGAGGAAATATTCGAGGTCCTTAAAAAGGATTTCCGGCTATCTGATGCAAAAATCGGTTTGATGAAGGAGATTGTAGCGCGCCAGCTGCAGGTCATTCCTGATTTAGATGAGATTGGGAAAGAGATCTCCATCTATATTGGTGTTCCTTTCTGTCCAACAATGTGTGCGTACTGTACGTTCCCTGCGTATGCCATCCAGTCCAACCGGAAGGCGGGCCGTGTAGAAAAATTCATCGATGGCCTGCATATTGAGCTGCGCGAAATGGGTAAATGGCTAACAGAAAAAAATATGCGCATCACGTCTATTTATTGGGGCGGGGGTACGCCGACTTCCATAGAGGCAGAAGAAATGGATGCACTTTATCAAACCATGTTTGATTCGTTTCCGAACAAGGAATCCATTCGTGAAATTACAGTAGAGGCAGGCAGACCTGATACAATTACGCCTGAAAAGATTGAAGTGCTGAAGAAGTGGGGAATCGACCGTATTTCCGTAAACCCGCAGTCATATACGCAGGAGACATTGAAGGCAATTGGACGCCACCATACTGTCCAGGAAACAATCGATAAGTTCTGGCTATCACGCAACATGGGGATGAACAATATCAATATGGATTTAATTATTGGCCTGCCGAATGAAGGTATTGAGGAGTTCCAGCATTCACTGGAAGAATCGGCAAAAATGCAGCCAGAATCATTGACAGTTCATACATTGAGCTTTAAGCGTGCTTCGGAAATGACGCGTAATAAAGATAAATATAAAGTGGCAGATCGTGATACAGTGGCAGAAATGATGCAGATGGCAAGCGACTGGACAAAGGAAAACGGCTATGTACCTTATTATTTGTACCGCCAGAAAAACATTTTAGGGAATCTCGAAAATGTAGGATATTGCAAACCTGGAGAAGAATCGATTTATAATATTGTGATCATGGAGGAAGTGCAGACGATTTTAGGAATCGGCTGTGGTGCTTCATCAAAATTTGTCCATCCTGAAACAGGAAAGATTACGCAATTCCATAATCCGAAAGATCCTGCCGCTTATATCATGACTTTTGAAGAGGCGATCAAGAAGAAAATTGATATTTTAAATGAATTATACTCGTAAGAAGCCTTTGTTATTTCTCTAGTTTTTTACTTAGAGAGAATGCTCGGTTTTGTTAAAGGGGGCGGCAGCTTTGCCGCTCCCTTAAAAGTAACTGGCTAACGTACTAGTGCGCGTAGTCAAGAAAAAAGGATTTGTAATATGAAGAAAATAATGATACTGCTACTGATGTTCCTGCTTGTAGGTTGTACAGATGTAACGAAGCCTATAGAGAATGAATCCGTTGTTCCAACAGCACAGTCTGGGAAAGATATGTTAGTTCACTTTATAAATGTAGGGCAGGGAGACGCTATCTTGATCCAGTCGCCGAATGGCAAAACAATGCTGATTGATGGAGGGGTGAAAGGAGAAGGTTCAAATGTTGTTTCCTACCTTCGAGAGCAGGGAGTCAAGCAGCTTGACTATGTAGTAGCGACTCATCCGGATGCTGATCATATTGGCGGCTTGATTTCGGTATTGAACTCTGTTTCCATCAAACATTTCCTTGATTCGGGAAAAGTGCATACCTCTCAAACTTATGAGGAAATGATCTCATTGATTTCCGCGAAGAATATTCCTTACATTGTTCCGAAGACAGGGGATAACGTGAAGCTGGATGATACACTTGATATTACCGTACTAAATGCAGATGAAGATGCGTCTGACAATAATGAGGCGTCAATTGTGCTGAAAGTGGTATATAATAATGTATCCTTCTTGTTGACAGGGGATGCGGGAATTGATGTAGAGAAAGAAATGATGGCCTCCCAGGATGTACATGCTACGGTCTTGAAGGCAGGACATCATGGTTCCAATACAAGCAGTTCTCCTGCATTTATAAATGCTGTTGACCCGGAAGTATCCATTTTAAGTTATGGACGGGATAATAAATATGGACATCCTCATTTTGAAGTAGTAGAAAGTCTGCAGGCAGCAGGCAGTAAAATTTATGGAACAGCTGAATCTGGCCATATTGTTATTACTACTGATGGGCAAAGCTATTCGGTCAATGCAGGTGAATGGACAGGGGTAGGTGCAACAAGCTCGATTCCGGCAGCACCAAAAGGCAAAATAGAAATTATCAGTAAGGATTTGGAAGCAGAATTAGTAAGTATTAAAAACAATAGCACCAAATCAGTCAATCTTGCTGGATGGCAGTTAGTTTCGGTAGAAGGAAACCAGGTATATGAATTCCCGGATGTGACCTTACAGCCAGGTGAAACGGTCACAATTGCGAGTGGACCGGACGCCGTAGAATCAGAAGGAGTACTGAAATGGACAAGCCGGCAGATTTGGCTGAATTCCGGGGATGCGGCAAAACTACAGAACGTAAAAGGAGAGGTTGTCAGTGAGCTCGAATAACTATACCCTCGACCGTTTTGAGGCGGATTATGCTATCTTTTTAAAGCGGCCTAATGAAACAGAACAATTAATCATTCACAAGGAAGATATCCATGTACCTGTAAAGCAGGGTGATATCGTAAGTATTCTTGATGATGGAGAAAACTATGAAATCAAAGTGCTGGCAGAAGAAACAAAAGCCGCCGAGGAACGGATAAAAGATTTAATGAGCCGGCTTAGACAGAAACAACAGTAAAATAAACCCGTAAATGGTAGAGGTCAATCTAGCGTTTACGGGTGTTTTTATATAGAAAATTGTTCATAAATCATCGGAATTTTATGACTTTAATATGCTAAAATGAAAGGTAGACATATCGATGATGTAGGAGCGAAACAGATGACAATAAAAACGATAATTTTTGATCTTGATGATACATTACTTTGGGATCAAAAATCAGTGAAAACAGCATTCGAAAAAACGTGTAGCTATGCGGCAGCAAAATATGAAGTAGCACCGGATGAGCTGGAAAAGGCAGTGAGACAGGAAGCCCGCACGCTTTATGAAGGTTATGAAACGTATGATTATACTGTGCTGATTGGTATTAATCCATTTGAAGGGCTTTGGGGTGTATTTGATGACCCAACGCCAGAGTTTCAGAAAATGAAAGAAATAGTAGCAGGGTACCGTGCAGAAGCATGGACAAATGGGCTGAAGAAGTTTGGAATTGAGGACCCTGAGTTCGGGTATGAGCTGGGAGAGCGTTTTGTGGAAGAGCGTAAGGCAGCGCCGTTTTTATATGATGATACCTTTACAGTACTGGATGAACTAAAGGATCACTATCAATTAGTGCTTCTAACAAATGGATCACCAAGCCTGCAAAATTTGAAGCTTGAAATTACGCCAGAGATTGCTCCCTATTTTGATCAGATTGTGATTTCAGGCGATTTTGGTAAAGGAAAGCCAGACGCTTCTATTTTTGCTTCTGTGCTGGAAAAAAACAATTTGAAACCAGAAGATGCGATAATGGTAGGCGACAATTTGATGACAGATATTTTAGGCTCGTCACGTGTCGGTATGCGCAATGTCTGGATTAATCGTGAAAATAAACCTCATAACCCGGATGTCACACCTACATATGAAGTGACTTCATTGACAGAGTTTTTAACGTTATTAAAAGAGCTTTAACAGGGGGTTTTTTCAGTTGTGCGCTGTAATAGGAAATAATGAGAAATAGACACAGCATTATGAAAAAGCCGTTTGATTAGGAAAACTAAAAAGAGTGAAGATAAAATGCCTCGTGAGTCCGTCTCTGAAGGCATTTTATTACTTTTCCGGTGAGTGCAATTTGTTGGTTGTCTCTTCAAGACGCTTTCACCTCGTATTAGGCAGCTTGCCATGTCTAAGTGACAAGCTGTTCGATCGTCAGCATTTCAAGTTGTTTACGTTCATTGATTTGGATTTTCATCATCATGGTTATCATCCCCTAAGAATAGTAGGAAATGTAGAAGTACACCCCTTGTTCAGTAGCCGATACAAGTCGAAAGGAGTGGAAGGCGTGAAGACTCCTACGGGAAAAGTACCTTTATTTGCGACAAAAGGAGTAAAGGCTAAAATCGTCACATCGTGTGACAACGCCTTTGTGACCAACATCCTGTTGGCCCCGAAGCACCCGGACTGAGCACAGTGAGGGAGAAGGCAGAGGCCGTGCCCGTGGAAAGCGTAGCGTCTGTAGTGGAAATCGATGATTTCTTAGTATGTATTGTAATTAGAAAAAAGAGTGAAGACAAAGTCATCTTTGGCTTTGTCTTCACTTTGTTTAGATGTTTTTATATCTAGGTAATCAATCGGATACTTATCAACCGGGTACTAGGGAAATAGAGCCGTTAAAGAAATTTTAAAATATATTCTTTCTATTTATTATGAATAATTAAAGTGATATAAAGAATAGTATAAAAGGGAGTAGGATCTTTTTATCTTCTGCTATTTTCCAGCCAGCAATCTTCTTTTTATTTCTTTCACTCAACGTTTTCCGTTTCTTTCAGCGGCAAGATGAAACCGCGGATTTATATCATAGGGTTACTCCTCCGTCATTCTTGCAAATACGTGAATAGTCTGACTATTTATGGTATACTTGATTGAATAAAGGGTGAAAGGAGTTTGCTCATGAAGTTTACATGTGAAAATTGCAAACGCCTGGAGATAGAAACGGCCACTCTAACAATTGAGGGACATGCTGCAAATCTCTGTATAACATGTCAGCATGTATTGGCACAGGACAAAGAGCGATTTTTTCAACTTGTGCGTTCTAAAAGAAAGTCTGAATCTAATGATGAAATGAAGAAAAAGCATAGAATGTTATCCGCCTTGCTGGTTAC
The DNA here is from genome assembly GCA_031181585.1 of Lysinibacillus sp. Classification (GTDB taxonomy): domain Bacteria; phylum Bacillota; class Bacilli; order Bacillales_A; family Planococcaceae; genus Lysinibacillus_B. The sequence continues at coordinate 60,515 of JAPSKP010000007.1, read as the reverse complement.
AGGTATGGCAGGGATTGCATTAGTGATAGGAATTGGAACAGCTGAAAGTTTGGGGATATTTGCTGAGGTCCAGTTCATTAGTCAAACTGAATACTTATCATTTGCATTGCTTAAACAGCTATAGTGATTTGACGCCCGCATGATATTTGTGGGCGTTTTTATATGAAATGAGGGGAGACATATGAGAAGAACAATTGAGGGAGAATGTTTCAGCTGCCATGACAAGATGCCGATGAATTTTATGCCGCGTGCAGTGGTGAACGGAAAGGATGTCATTTTATGCAGGAGCTGTAATTATCATTTTGAAAGCTGTGGTCATACACCGCAGCCTATTATCTTTCCTGCAACATCTATCCATTGTGATCAATGCAAGAGACTTTATACGAAGGTAGATATTTACCAAGTAAATGATATGAGACTTTGCCTGTTATGCGAATCGATGATTACAAGGACTCATAAGCCCGCTGCTCCTGCTGCTAGCGGTGCGCGCTTATCCTTTTCCTGGAGAACCGGCATTGTGGTTGCTGTATTGCTGCTAAGTATAATTGGAGTGACAAAAGGAGAAGAGTTTTTTGACCCGATGTTTACATCACAGCAAGAGGTGAGTGAATATGTCCAAACAGTGACGAATCCATTAAATGAATTGAACAATCAATTGATGGAGGAGTTAGGGATTGCAGGGGGAACGATTGAGCAGGAGAAAGCAGTTGATTATAAGGAGAAATTGAATCATCTTTCCTTGCAGGCAGTGAGCAAAGAAGAAGAGTTACTGGAGTTGGTAGAGGGAGAAAAACATAAAATTGAGATTTTAAAAAAAATGATCAGCACTTCTCAAATACCTGATGCGAAAAAGCGGGTCATAGATATAGAATCATTAGTAAGTGAGCTGCAGAGCGCCCACGAACAGGGAAATGAGATATTGACAGGTCTATTTGATAAAAAAGAAATAAAATATAATAAGAAAGAAGGAGAATTAATGCACGTTTATTATATAGGAGGGAAGTAGCGTAGAATTTCTATATGTTATTTTGAAATAAACAGAGCTCTCCAGAAAGTCGAAACTTTCCAGGGAGCTCTGTTTTTCTTGATAAATATTTACTTCAAACGTATTGCTTCTGGAGAGAGCAAGTACTCTTATTCCTTGTTGAAAGATTAAAGTGTAATTGACTTTACTTCATCGATATTTTCAAGCTGGCCCACGTAGACCAGATCTTCTTCTGTTACTTCATTGTCTACTACAAGCATCATGACAGCTGAACCGCCAATGTCGTTGCGGCCAACTTGCATCGTCGCGATGTTAATATCCTTTTCAGCTAATTTCGTAGCTACGCGGCCGATTGCACCTGGCTTATCTGTATTTTTAATATAAAGAAGATTACCTTGCGGAATAACATCGACTACGAAACCTTCCACTTTTACGATCCGTGCACCAAGACCGTTTAGAAGTGTGCCAGCGACTACATGTGTTTCTGTTTCTGTTTTCACTTCTACTGTAACTAAATTCGTGAAGCCTTTTGCTGTTGTTGTTTTATGTTCATTAATTTTAATGCCTACACGTTCAGCTAGGTAACGGGCATTTACATCGTTTACATGTGTGCCGTGATTTGTTGATAATAATCCTTTGATTGTGTTGGCAGTCAATGGGCGAACATCATAGTTTGCAACTTCACCAGCATAAGAAATATTTAATTCTTTTACTGTACCTTCTGATACTTGGATAAGGAATTTTCCAAGCTTTTCAGCTAGTGCAAAGAATGGCTCTACTTCAGCAAGCTTTTCCTTTGGAATAGAAGGCATATTGACAGGGTTTGTTACTGTGCCTGTTTTAAAGAATTTAATAATGTCGTTTGATACATCTACCGCTACAGATTCCTGAGCTTCTACAGTTGAAGCGCCAAGGTGAGGTGTTGCGATTACTTGCGGCAGCGTAAGTAGTTTGTGATCTGTTGCAGGCTCTTCTACGAATACGTCAAGGGCAGCACCGGCCACTTTTCCTTGTATGATTGCATCATACAGATCATCTTCATTGATAATTCCGCCGCGCGCACAGTTAATAATTCTTACGCCGTCTTTCATCATTGCAAATTTCTCTTTGTTAATCAGGTTACGTGTTTCTGGCAGAAGTGGTGTATGCACAGTAATAAACTCCGCTTGTGCACAGATTTCTTCTACTGTAGCTTTTGTTACACCAAGCTCTGCAGCACGTTCCTCAGATAGGAACGGGTCATATGCCATAACATTCATACGAGAGCCTTTCGCACGGTAAGCTACTTCAGCACCGATACGTCCAAATCCGACTACACCTAATGTTTTGTTTTTTAACTCTACACCAACATAAGATTTGCGGTCCCATTTGCCATTCTTTAATGTGTTGAATGCTTGCGGAATGTGACGGGCTAATGATGTCATCATCGCTACAGTGTGCTCAGCAGCAGAGTTTGTGTTGCCGTCTGGTGCGTTCACTACGATAATCCCATGCTCTGTTGCTGCAGTTAAGTCGATGTTATCGACGCCTACTCCGGCACGCCCGATTAATTTCAACTTTTTAGCAGACTCGATAATTTCGCGTGTTACTGTTGTTTGAGAACGCACTAATAACACTTCGACATCTGCAATTTTTTCTTTTAATTGCTCCGGTGTTAAACCAGTGTCGATGATGACATTTAAGTCTAATTCATTTTCCAGGCGAAGCGGCTGGATCCCATCCTCGCTTAGTGGGTCTGCGATGAATACGTTAATCGTTTTTGTTGCTTTCTCAATTGTTTCTGTTGCCATTTGATTATTTCGCTCCTTTTGAATATAAAATAAAAAGCCTTCCCGTCCCCTTACAGCAATGTGTAAGGGGCGAAAGGCTGTTAATGAACATACTTACGCGGTGCCACCCTTTTTCGTTGCAGGAATTTTCTGAATAAAAAGTCTGCAACCTTCGTTCAACTGCGTAACGTGCATGTGACGGATAGGCATACTATATTTCCGCCTATCTATTCAGGAGTTGAACCCAATTCGATCCTAACACCGGTTTGCACCAACCACCGGCTCTCTTGAGAAAGAAATTCGAAGAGCATGTCTCCATCTTCATATTTGCTCTTGATTAAATTTGTTAACATCATAATCCGATTGTTCACTTCTGTCAACAAGATTTATAAAAAAAATTAAAAATACTGTTTATTTCATAGGAACATCAACTTAAAATACGAACTATATTTATTTAAACGCTTTATAATGTTCGCTTTTAAGTATAATGTATGAAAGCGTTATCGTTCACTTTAACTGCTTATATCGCTTAATTTGCAGAAAATTCAAATATGTAATTCATGTAATCGTAACGAACAACAAAACGAACATTCACAAACAGTCACAATTTTGTCAAGAAGGGCAGGGAAAGGAATGATGGCCCTAGAAAGTAAGTATTATACAAGTACTGGGGGTATGGGATGAAATACGATGTAATTGTGGTAGGGGCAGGCCTTGCGGGGCTGACAGTTGTATGTGAACTGATTGATAAAGGGAAAAAGGTGCTGCTTGTCGATCAAGAGCCGGCATCCTCTATCGGCGGGCAGGCGTTTTGGTCGTTTGGTGGTTTGTTTTTAGTGGATTCACCTGAACAACGAAGAATGGGCATCAAGGATAGTCATGAACTGGCATGGCAGGACTGGTTAGGAACAGCTGGCTTTGATCGACTGGGTGATGAGGATTCATGGGGATATCAATGGGCCAAAGCTTATGTGGAGTTTGCAGCGGGTGAAAAATATGCATGGTTGAAGTCTAAAGGAATCAAGTTCTTCCCTGTAGTCGGATGGGCCGAGCGTGGGGGAAGCTTGGCAGGCGGACATGGAAATTCTGTTCCACGATTCCATATTGTATGGGGGACAGGTCCGGGTCTTGTTGAACCTTTTGCTCAAAAGGTAATAGATGCCGTTAAAAGCGGTGGTGTAGAGTATAAGCCCCGTCATAAAGTAACCGATTTATTAGTGGAGAATGGAACAGTAGTCGGAATTACTGGGAAACAGCTGGAGCCAAGCGATGTGGACAGAGGGAAGGAAAGCTCGAGAGTTGAAATAGGAGACTTTGAATACCATGGGGATGCTGTTGTGATCGCAAGCGGCGGAATCGGGGCCAACCTGGATCTTGTAAGGAAAAATTGGCCATCCAGGCTTGGACTTCCACCGAAAAAAATGGTGGCTGGCGTACCTGCATATGTAGATGGCAGTATGCTTGAAATAGCAGAGAATATTGGCAGCCGTCTCGTGAATAGAGATAGAATGTGGCATTATACAGAAGGATTGAAAAACTGGAATCCGATTTGGCAAAACCACGGAATCCGTATTCTGCCGGGTCCATCTTCCATGTGGTTTGATGCAAAAGGCAACCGCTTTACAGCACCAAATTTTCCGGGATTCGATACGCTGAGCACATTAGAGGCTATACAAAAAACAGGGTATGACTATTCGTGGTTCATCTTAACGGAAAAAATTATCGAAAAGGAATTTGCACTGTCAGGCTCCGAACAAAATTTAGATCTTACAAATAAAAGTGTCCGGGATGTTATTAGGCGCGCTCTTCCTGGGCCTCCTGCTTCTGTTCAGGCTTTTAAGGAACATGGTGAAGATTTCATAATCGCCAATAGTCTTAAGGCATTAGTCGAGGGAATGAATCAGCTGGCAGGCAATGAAAATCTAGAATTCCTGCATATAAAAAATCAGATTTTGGCACGGGATCGAGAGATGGAAAATTCGTTTACGAAAGACGCACAGGTAACGGCCATACGAGGCGCTCGTAATTATATAGGTGATAAACTCATTCGTGTAGCAAAGCCTCATAAAATTCTCGATCCGAAGGCAGGGCCTTTAATCGCTGTTAGATTAAATATTTTGACACGGAAAACACTTGGGGGTTTACAAACGAACCTTGACGGGGAAGTGCTGAATGAAGGCGGTGAAAGAATTCCTGGTTTGTTTGCTGCAGGAGAAGCATGTGGTTTTGGCGGCGGCGGTGTCCATGGCTATCGTTCGCTGGAAGGTACCTTCTTGGGAGGATGCCTCTTCACAGGACGGCAAGTAGGGAAATATTTAAGCAATTAAAGGGTTTTACAAGAAAGTGTCGAAAATAATGAATGAATATTCATAAAAGGGGTGGAGAAAATGAATTATGAAACAATTGTATTGGAAATTTTAGAAAGAAAAGCGATTTTGACATTAAATCGACCGAATGCTATGAATGCAATGGACTTTACGATGATGCGAGAGCTAGCGGACTGCTTTGAATCGCTACATAATGAAAAAGATGTGCAAGTCTTAGTCGTGAAGGGCGAAGGTAAGGTGTTTTCAGCAGGAGGCGATGTGAAAATGATGCTTGCATCCAGTGACCTCTCAGACTTTGGGGATATTATGGGGGATATATCCCGCTTAGTAAAAGCATACTACACATTACCGATGATTACTGTAGCACAAATTCATGGTGCCTCAGCTGGGCTGGGTTTTAGTCTCGCTCTTGCCAGCGATATCATTGTTGCGGAAGAAACGAGTAAACTTGCGATGAATTTCATTGGCATCGGGTTAATTCCAGACGGCGGAGGACATTTCTTCATGAAGGAACGCTTAGGTACGCCGAAAGCAAAACAAATGATTTGGGAGGGCAAGGTACTAAATGGTGAAGATGCGCTATCTCTTGGGCTAATTGATTATAATGTACCAAACGGAACCTCGGCTGCAACAGTAGATCAAATTGTTGGGAAGCTAATTGCCTCACCGATTGCTGCTATGCTGGAATCTAAGAAAATATTGCATAATGCGAAGCTGCCGGAGCTTGAAGCGATTCTCGAAGGGGAAGCGAAAGGACAGACGGCTATGCGTCATACGAAAGACCACCTAGAAGGTATCAAGGCATTCGTTGAGAAACGTTCGCCAGAGTTCATAGGGAAGTAATATGAAAAAAGGATATCTCGTTTTACTCGAGGCATCCTTTTTAATTTATACAAAAACCTGTACAGCAGCAGTGCAAATAATTATGATTATGAAGGACTGAAAAATGGAGGGTCAATAATGGAACAAACATTACAACGTCTTCAGGAAGGCCAGCTCATTCATAATATATACTGTCCTACAGCTGAAGAGACCATTGCTGTATGTGAGGCAGAGCTTGCAATGCTGCAGGATGAGAAGCGGTTTTATTTTGAAGTGCCCCTTGAGCAGTTTGATCAAGTCTTTCAATACTTTCATGAGATGGCTTCAATTAAACAAGGCGCTTTTACGTATATACAAGCCCGTCATATTGCCGAAACAGGTAATATCAGGAATTTAAAAATAGACGAGCGGGGCCGTATTTTCTTTGAAAAAGAATTGATTGGCATAAGTACAGCCCTTGCATTTGCGCAAAGCAAGTGGAACGGGTCATCCCGTGAAGAAGCGATGGAAAATGCGGTCATGACAGGTCTTGCTGTTATAGGCGAAGCGTTTGTAGAAGAACTCATCTCTGTTCATGACATCGAGGTTTATGAGGGCCGGAAACTGCATGTAGGTGATGGTTTGGAAGATGTAGTGAGAACAAACGGAGCAAAAGTCATCGTAAAAAAAGTCGCGGCTAAAGCAACAAAAAAAGCGATGTATAGCTCTGTAGTAGCAAAAAAAACCATTACCTTACTAAATGCAAATGTTGTCACAGGCGCGCTCGTTACAGGTGTGATGTCAAGCATTGATATTGTACGGACAATAAAAGGTGAGATGTCACCTGCTCAACTATTTAAAAATGTCTCCAAAACTGCTGCAAGTGTGATGGGGAGTATGATTGGGTTACTGATTGGAGGCGGCATCGGTTTAAACATCCCGAACGTCAGCACGGCTGTAATCAGTCTGATAGGCGGAATCGTTGGGCTAATTATCGGAAGTATGCTGGCTACGAAGATTGTTAAGCGGGTATTAGATTTCTTCATCAAGGATGATACAGCGAAGATGCTGAATATATTCAATAAGCAGCTAGCAATTGCGGCTGAGGAATTCCTGTTGAATGAACAGGAATTGCAGCAGGCATTGAACAATTTCAGCGAAGACTATGACATGCAAGATGAACTTCGCAAAATGCACGCTTCAGATCACCGCGAAGGTTATGCGAACTCTCTAATTGAGCACGAGCTGATGCGTATTGTACGAGCCCGCATGTATTTACAAGTGCCAACAAATGAGGAACTTTATCAAGTCATTAGACGAATGCAATAAAAATAGACAGTCTCTCGCACGGGAGGCTGTCTATTTCTTACAATTAGGCATATGTAGGATTACACATGAAATAAGATTAATTTTCCAGACTTGTTTACTAGGCGATGTGTCTTTTCAGCAATACCTTTTTCTTCAATTTGTTTTTGGCCTTCGATTTTGGCCACATCATCATTTTCAAAAGTCCATACTTCATCAAACAATGTTTCCCCCGTCTTTTCAAATGCAGTGAATCGATAGTTTTCCATTTTACTCACCCTTTATTTTACAAGATACAACTATTATACATGAAATTTCTCATTAATTCACAGAACTAACTGCATAATGTCGGAGATTTTCGAAAATATGGCATGTTCATGAACGCTGGAGGAAATATAATAAATGTTGAATCTCCTATTTTTTGAGGGGGGGCTATGCGTTTTGACTAAGCATCATATTATCCCTCTTCAGGCTGCGTTTTAAAATTTTGGAAATACGTCCTTTTCAATCGAAAAGGGAAACGAAGGCATGATACAATAAGAGAGTAGAAACACAGGACAGTGATTTAACAGTTAGTAAAGGAGCGATTGTTCGTGAAAGGGATTACGAAACTCCAGGTAGGGGAACAGGTAGATCAATTTTTATTAATAAAAGAAGCAAAAAAAGGTGTTACAACAGTAGGTAAGCCTTTTATGTCACTTATTCTCCAAGACCGCAGTGGTGACATTGAGGCAAAGCTGTGGGATACGAACGAAGAGCATGAACAAACGTATCGAGCGCAGGTGATTGTCCGTGTAGGGGGAGAGATTCACGATTATCGAGGGAAAAACCAATTGCGAATTAAGCAAATTCGTGTGGCAAGACCGGATGATAATATTCAGATCAGTGATTTACTTCCTACTTCTTCCGTTCCGAAAGAACAGTTATACGAGGATCTAACTCAATTTTTCTTTGAAATAAAAAATCCGCACATTTCACGTATTACTCGCCATCTCGTTAAAAAGCACCAAGAAAGCCTGATGGTTTATCCGGCAGCGACTAAAAATCACCATGATTATGCATCCGGACTACTTGACCATGTAGTATCGATGCTCCGCTTGAGCAAAGCAATCTGTGAGCTTTATCCGACCTTGAACAAGGATTTGATGTATGCCGGCGTTATCCTGCATGATGTAGGAAAGGTCATTGAATTGACAGGTCCTGTCGGTACGGCTTATACAGTAGAGGGAAATTTACTTGGCCATATTACGATTATGGTAAACGAAATTGGCCAGGCTGCTAAGGAATTAAACATCGAGGGTGAGGAAGTAATGCTGCTTCAGCATTTGGTATTGTCCCATCACGGGAAGGAAGAATGGGGAAGCCCTAAAAAACCGATGATCCAAGAGGCGGAAATTCTGCACTATATCGATAATATTGATGCGAAAATGAACATGCTGACGCGTGCGCTGGATAAAACAAAGCCGGGAGAATTTACAGAAAGGCTGTTCCCGCTTGATAATCGCTCATTTTATAAGCCTTTAATTTAAGTAAGAGAACGGGAAGAACCAGTAAAAAAATAACCTCAGGGCGTTTGTCCCTGAGGTTGTTTTTGTAATAGAGTGGCTTTTCTAGATTATTGATGATTCTTTTGGAATTTCACCATAAAATCAGCTAGCGCCTGACACGCTTCACGCGGTACGGCATTATAGGCAGAAGCGCGGCAGCCGCCGACTGAGCGGTGGCCATTTAAGCCGACAAATCCAGCAGCTTTCGCTTCAGCAAGGAATTGTTTCTCAAGCGCCTCATCCGCCACACGGAATGTAATGTTCATTAGTGAGCGGGAGCCTGTTTCCGCATGTCCTGTATAGAATCCATTAGAACGGTCAATGACATCATAGATCAAGGCTGCCTTCTCTTCGTTATTCTTTTCAATCTGTTCCAAACCGCCTTTGCTTTCTACCCATTTCAGCACTTCTCCAAGCATGTAGATCCCGAATGTCGGTGGTGTATTGTAAAGGGAGTTGTTATCAGCATGCGTTGAGTATTTCAGTATTGCTGGAATGTTTTTGTTTGCTTTTTCCAGCAGATCTTTACGCATAATAACAACCGTTACACCAGAAGGACCTAGGTTTTTCTGAGCCCCTGCATAAATAATCCCGAATTTTGAAACATCTACTCGTTTAGATAAAATATCAGAAGACATGTCCGCTACTAAAGGAACATCTCCTGTGTCAGGGAACACCTTCCACTGTGTTCCGAAAATTGTATTGTTAGAAGTCAGATGTACATATGCATCGTCCGCATTCCATTTAATCTCCTCAACCGAAGGGATATTGCGGTATTTATTTTCTTTTGTAGAAGCTGCTTCTACAGCAGTACCAAACAATTTTGCCTCTTTGATTGCCTTTTCAGACCATGAGCCTGTTTGGATGTAGCTTGCTGTTTTTCCTTCTTGCAGAAAGTTCATTGGAATCATCGCAAACTGCAGGCTTGCCCCGCCCTGAAGGAATAATACTTCGTAATTTTCAGGGATGTTATAAATTTTACGTAAACGTTCGATTGCTCCGTTATGTACTTCTTCAAACGTTGCACTACGGTGACTCATTTCCATAATGGACATGCCTGTGTTTTGGAAATCTACTAATTCTTGTTGTGCCGCTTCTAGTACTTCGTATGGTAAAGCAGATGGGCCGGCATTGAAGTTATATGCGCGTTTCGTCATAGTATTCAAATGGAACACTCCTTCAGTAGTTTTATTTATTATAATATATTGTTCTTCAAAATAAATGGGAAAATTCGCAATAATTTTGAGGGAAAAGGACAAAATGAAGAAAAAACCGTACTAATAGCATTTATTTTGTTTAAAATGTTCGTATTTAACTGACTTTTTCACATATAAATCTGTTGAATGCTCGTATTTGTTCACGCAATTGTTGTAATCAATGAAAAAGCCAAATGGTGTATGAAGAATGCATTTGAAGTCCCCGGTCTTGCAGCGATTCTAAAGAATAGAAATGATGCAGTGTAAGAAGATCGATTATTTGCTATGGATAATAATGCTTGTTGGCACTTTATATTTTCATGGTAGATCTTTATACAGGCAATCAGCTCATTTTAGTCTGGCCGGATAGATAACCGATAACATGTGCCAACTCTATAGAACAGTGTTATAATCAAGGCATTTGAAGAACGCTTTATTGGGGTGAACAAAGTGGGAAGAGAAAGGAAATTTACTACAGAGGAAATCTTTCGTGAGACAGAGAGACTCCTTCTGGAGGCAGGGTATGAGGGATATACTATTAGCCTTCTTGCAGAAGCATTGAACGTTTCGCGGGCGGCGATTTATAAATACTATATGAATAAAGAAGAACTAGTTGTGGATTTTATGCTTGGACATATTGTAGGGATAATTGAAGCGTTTAAAAACGTGGATGATACACAATCATTCCAGGGTCAGCTGGACGAGGTATTAGATATAGTCTTGGCATCAAAGGACCTTCATCGGATTCTTTTCCTTTCCCAAGGCATTGATACGAAGCGGAATGAAGACATCGCAAGGAAAATGGAGCGTCTACACGAACTTCATAAAGAAATGTACATCCCGCTTTATACGATGGTCAATCGGGGAAAGGAAGAAGGAATTTTGAAAGAGGAAATTCCGAATGCGCTGATGATCGCCTTTATCTTCCAAAGCATTGATTTACAAAATCATATGCAGATTCCTGAGGAGATTTTCACCAGATCCATTAAACAGCTTGTACAAACGGGGATTATCCGAACGCAATGATATGGGTAAAAGTAGGGGGGAAGTCATTTTAAGGCCTCCTTCTTTTTCATGAAGGCAGAGATATCTTGCTGGGACGCTCATAGAAAAATAATTATCCTGTCATGCTATTAAACAATCTGTGAAAGAGCTGGTCCGGCGATTTTTGTTTTTTGGGCAGCTCGAATTCTTTTTAGAAGAAAGCGGTTGTTCCAATAATAAATTTGTGACAGTATAGAAGGGATAAATGGCGAGGAGGAAACAGTTATGGAAAATTTACCAAATTGCCCGCAGTGCGGTGGAGAATATACATATGAAGATGGTGTGAACTATGTATGCCCTATGTGTGCCCATGAGTGGTCACAGACAGCCGGGGAAAGCACTGAGGAAGGGCTGGTAGTACGTGATGCAAACGGCAACTTGCTTCAGGATGGCGACACGGTTACAGTCATTAAAGATTTGAAGGTCAAAGGGAGCTCCCAGGCTTTGAAACAGGGGACAAAGGTAAAAGGCATTCGTCTAGTAGAGGGCGATCATAATATTGACTGTAAAATTGATGGCTTTGGCGGGATGAAGCTGAAGTCGGAGTTTGTAAAGAAAATCTAACAATTGAAGGATTTTCGTAAAGGCAAAAAGATGCGGCAGGGGAATAATCCCCGCCGCATCTTTTGTTAGTATGGAAATAAGTAAAGACCCCTTGTGATAAAAGAGAAGCAGTTATCCGCTTTTGGGCTTCTATGCAAGATGTGCAGCGAAGCATAAATGACAAGAGTACACCGAGAAGATCATATGGTCTGCAGCCTCTTCGGGAGTGTATACATTGTCAGCTTGTCTAAAAGCCCTTGTCATAGCTGGGGAGTAAGACTGGACTGAGTGCTTATTTAAAAGCGTCTTCTAAGTCTTTGTCTTTTACCTCTACTTTCGCATCTTCAACTAATTTTGCTTGAATAGTAGGCCAGTCCGCTTTTTTAGCACGTACTGTTTCAGTAATTTCTTCTTTTTTCTCTTCAAGTGTACCGTAGCCTTCTACGTCACGTTTTTCTAATACTTCGATAATGTGGTAGCCAAAATCAGATTTTACAGGCTCAGAAATTGTGTTTAGCTCAAGAGCGTATGCCGCATCATTGAATTCTTCCACCATAGTGCCGACAGAGAACCAACCTAGGTCGCCGCCTTTAGCGCCAGAAGCTGTATCTGTTGATTTTTCCTTCGCAATTGCAGCAAAGTCGCCGCCATTTTTCAGCTCTTCGATAATGGCTCTTGCTTCTTCCTCAGTTGCTACTAAAATATGACGAGCATGCAGCTCTTGGCTAGCTTGTTCATAGTATTTTTGCACTTCTTCATCGCTTACTTCCACTTCAGCCTTTGCTTTTTCCTGCAGTAAGCTGAATCGGATGTTTTGCTTGAAAGTTTCTTCCGTTAAGCCGTTAGCCTCTAAAGCAGCGCCCATCTGATCACCATATTGCTCTGCATATGTGTCATACTGCTCTTGGATTTCTTTATCAGTCACTTCGTATTTGTCATTTAAAATTTTATCAATGACAACTTGCTGAAGTAATTGATCACCTGCAAGCTTTTTGATTTCATTATAAAACTCATCTTGTGTGATGTCGCCTACTTCAGTTTTAACGACCACTTCGTCACCAGGATTGCTGCAGGCAGCCAATCCAAGAGATGCTGCAAATGTCAAAGCGTAAAACGTTTTTTTCATAATTCAAACTCTCCTAACATTTTTTACAATGCAATAGATACTATAACATAAACGAAAAAAAAACAAAATGGTTTCACACGTCAACTGCCTAACTTTTACATTCCGGCATGCATAGCATATAAGGTAGTAAAGGAGGTGTGAGATATGAGCGGTGGAGGCTACGCTGGTGGTGGTTATGGTTCTGGCTTTGCTTTACTCGTGGTCCTATTCATTTTATTGATTATTGTAGGGGCTGCATTTATCTACTAATTTGAAAATGTAGAAATAAAAAAGGCGAGATCTGCTATGTAGCAAATCTCGTCTTTTTAAACTGCAAATAATACTTCCACATAAAACGAAACTAACAAGATGGTAATGAGTACATTAATTGTACGGAAAATTTTCGGGTGTCGTTCTTCGGGAATTTCACGACGCATACATAGCGCATATGTCATGCGGTTAATTTGGAATAAATAAAATACTGAGAATAGCACTACGATTAAAAGTAGCAATTCTATTCCTCCCCTCTATCGCTTCTTCAAGAATATCAAATGACGCATTATGGAGACAAGTTTGAGCTACCTTCCGAACAAGATGGAATCAAAATTTCGTATCCTCTCGGTGTTTCCTCGATTATAGCATTTTTAGGAGCTTTCCATAAATCTTTTACATACAGCAAGTCAAGCAGGCAAATACTGCAATGAAGAGCGAATAATAAACAGAAATAATGAGAAAATACCGGCCACACCAAGGCTCCTGCAACAAAAAGCGGGTTCAAAGTGCAGAAAGGTGCAAGCAGTGAGAAAATGTATCTTCTTTTAGGAATAGGATCTTGCAGCCGCATATGCAAAATTGGTATAAAGGAAAATTTGATTTTAATTCGGTAAGAAAGCGACTTTCTATAATTTAACAAAGATAAATAGTGAATAAGCTTATGCACTGGGTAAAGAAGAAAAAAAGTGAACGCGAATTGGAAAAAATGCACGTCAGAATGAGCGTTCGTATGAGTAAGACCTATCAAAATGTAAGAAAAACAGAAAGTAAGAATAAAGGTAAGACCTGTTAGCAAAAAAACGCGTGGTGTCCCATATTCATATTCGATGTTAATGGTTTTTATACAATTCATACATATATTACCCCGTTAATGAAAATATGTGTGCCTTTATCCTCTACAGAATGACCGGAATAGTTCAAAATCATGCGCTCTAAAAATATAACTGTCCTTCAGCAAGTATCAAAGGCAAGCTGCGACTTTTCGTAAACAGCAACAATTAATATAGCAAAGCCCATGAAAAAAATCCACTGAGCAAAATAAAAAGAGTGTACAGAAAGTATACACTCTTTTCTCATTATTGTGGAATAGAAGCCTTCTCTTCCACCTTATCTAAGCTTTCTTTAAAGTTATCAAATGAGCGTTCAAAAATTTCGATAAAATCATCACCATATATATTACGGATGACTGCCATGACATCTAAAAACTCAGGGAAGCGTCCATATAATTCTTTTAAAGCTAAAGAACCAGTAAGGATTGAATGCTGCGTATCATGATAATGTTCATACATGAGAAGGATCAAATCATTGCCGGATTCTGTTAGCTCTACATACGTATTACGCTTATCATCATCTCGTTTAGAAAACTTGAGCAGCCCTCGCTCTTCCAGTTTTTTAGAGAAGTTAAACGCAGTAGATACATGCATTACCCCAAACTTTGCGACATCAGAAATAGAAGCACCTTTTAAATGGAACGCAATCCATAAAATATGGTGCTCATTGATGTTTAAGTCATAAGGTTTGATCCAATTTTGCCAATCTTTTTCGACAGCTTTCCAAAGAGCTTTAGATAGCTGAGCAATGCGTTGACTATATAGCATAGCCTCTTTCATTGTGTATAATTCCTCAGACATTGCAATCACCTTCTTCTTTCATAGCGTTTTGAAAATATTATAGCAATAAAAGAAAAAAGTTTAAAGTTAGAAAAATTAAATAATTGAAATGCGATTTAAAGTTGCAATTTAGTAGGTTAATAATGATAAAAATATTGCAAAATAGAATACATATTTAGGTACAAATAACTATGTGTTCTATTAGTTATTACTTTCTTCTTTTCTGTTTTGCGAAAGATTTTTCTCGATTTCGCCGATGGAATTCTGTAAATTTTCGATTTCTTGTTTTAGTTTTGCTGTTTCCGGCTCAATATCATTCTTGAAGTTTGTAATAGTATCTTTCATTTCATTTATTATTTTTGGTATATTATTTTTCGCTTCACCAGTAAAAGCGGTAATAGATTGTTTTACATTTGTTGTTTCATTTTTAATGTCAGCGAGCTGATGTTTAAAAATGGCTGCATTGCGGGCGATTGTTGAACGCAGCTGCTGGCCGGGTTGGGGTGCTGTTACGATTGCCGTAGCTATGCCGGCGAAAACCCCTATTGATAATCCTGTCAAAAACGTTTTTGCCTTCATATTGTCATCTCCTTTGTTAAATGTGAGTCTACAGTAGGTTTTTCAGCTTATTTCAGTATCTTTCCCACTCATATCCTTATTAAACCATGAAAAAGGAAATAACAAAATGAAAAAAAGCTGCCCAAAAAGGACAGCTTCTTTCTCGAATGGTGCCTGCTGTAAAGGGAGAAAATCTCCTGATAGATTGTTATCAATACAGCAGGTATAAGGTATCTACGCTAGGCTTGTGATACAGAAGTTTTGAAATTTGAACGCTTAATGAGACCGATCATAATCGGATAGATGATCACAAAGGCAATCGCATTTAGAGCGACAGCAGGAAGTACTACTGTTGCAAACAGGACAGCAAAATCAACCGGGACTTCTGTTAATAGTAAGGCCATTAACAAAAATACGCTTCCTGATAAAATAGTGCCCAGCCCGATCAAAACGGTTGCAACCGCAATTTTCTGTGCGAAATGGCGAATCGCCGCCACGACAGCAAAAAATACGAAAGCTGTTACAAATTTATCGATTACATTTGGTACAAAGCCTCCTGGGAATGTAGAGAACAAGCCTGAAATAATGCCTGTAGAAATTCCCAGCAGGAAAGTTTCTTTAACAGCAGGGAATAATAGAATCCCTATGAACATCATCGTCAGCATGAAGTCGGGCTTCATGCCCCCGCTGATTCCAGGAATCATCACATAAAGAGCTGCACCTACACCAACTAAAAGCGCCATCAAAACTAAATTTTTTGTATTCATTTTTCTCGTCTCCTCTAAACTTTTCTAGTCTCGGTTCTCCTAATGTGCTCTCATTGCCATTAGCGAAAACTTATATTGAATTTTACGACTGAATCTTCTAAAAATCAATTACTCTCATATTATTTCATAGAGTGGATGTAAAATTAAGAAGTAACACTCTATCATTATACATGAGGCATAGCAGGTAGATTTATGACTTGTCCCTCAAAGAAGAGAGGGACATCTGATAACATAAAAGCTACAGGTTGGACTTAATAGCCTCCGAAAAGTTAGCCAATTCATCCATTTCAAATTTTTTGGATTCCCACCCGACTTTCAGGCCGTCTGTTTCATCATAACGTGGAATAAGATGCAGGTGATAGTGGAATACCGTCTGACCTGCAGCTGCGCCGTTATTGTTTACCGTGTTCATACCTACCGGATTGAACGCAAGCTTGATTGCCTTTGCGACTTTCGGAGCCGCTTTATAAAGATTGGCCGCTATTTCCTCCGGCATTTCAAAAAGATCCGGACAGTGTGTTTTGGGAATCAGCAGTGTATGTCCCTTCGTTAATGGCATGATGTCCATAAAGGCGTATACATGTTCATCCTCATAAACTTTTGTACTGGGGATATCGCCATTAACAATTTTACAGAATAGGCAATCGCTCATCTTGAATCATCCTTTCCATCTATTTTCATCTATTTTAGCATATGCCGACTGAATGTTTTCTAACTTTTTGATAAACTAAGGACAAGAACAGGAGTGAAATAATGACAATTTTACAAGTATCGAATGTTTCCGGCGGCTACACACGGAAGCCCGTCATAAAGGATTTATCATTTACTATTGGAAAAGGAGAGCTTGTCGGGCTGATCGGGCTAAACGGTGCCGGTAAAAGTACGACAATCAAACACATTATCGGAACACTCTTACCGAGAGAAGGAGAAATACGCTTAAACGGTGTAACGTTGCAGGAAGATATGGATGCCTACCGCGGCAGCTTTTCTTATATCCCGGAGACGCCGGTCTTATATGAAGAACTGACATTAAAAGAGCACTTGGCCTTAACAGCTATGGCGTATGGAATTGATGAAAGAACATTAGAAGAACGGTCGGAGAAGCTGCTGAAGGAATTCCGTATGGAAAAGCGGCTGAATTGGTTCCCGTCTCATTTTTCGAAAGGGATGCGCCAAAAGGTGATGATTATGTGTGCTTTTCTCGTAAATCCAAGCCTTTACATCATTGATGAACCATTTGTCGGTCTGGACCCGCTCGGCATCCAGTCGCTGCTTGATCAAATGGATGCAAAAAAACAAGAAGGGGCCTCTATTTTGATGTCCACCCATATTTTATCGACAGCAGAGAGGTATTGTGACCGCATTATTCTACTGCATGAAGGGCGCGTTCGTGCACAAGGGACGATGGATGATTTGCGTGCAAGCTTCAGGATGCCGAACGCAACGCTTGATGACCTGTATATCGAGATGACGAAGGAGCAGGCAGGTGAATAGCATGCACAGTATTTGGTCAAAGCGTTTTCTACATTATATAGGAGAAGTGCAAAAATATATGCGCTTCGTATTTACGGGTCATTTGGCAATCGTCTTTGTCTTTGCGGTCGGGGCGGCAGGCTATCAATATAGCGAATGGTTAAAAGCAGCGCCGAATGATTTTCCTGCTGAATGGCTGGTTGCCGTCATTATCGGAGGGATTTTATCCTTCAGTGCGCCTACGACGTTAATACGCGAGCCTGATCAGGTGTATTTGCTGCCCCTTGAAACGAAAATGCGCCTGTATTTTAAAAAAGCGCTGAACTGGACTTTCATTTCTCAAGCATTACTACCGGCAGTTGCTTATATTATTGCTGTTCCATTGCTGAATGCAGTCACAGATCTTTCTGCTGCTCAAGTATGGTCAGGATTATTGTTTGTCATCATCTTGAAGTACCTTAATATCCAAATAGAATTCAATTACCGTTATGGAAATCGCGGACAGCATGTATGGATCGACTGGGCGGCACGTCTTGTGATCTCTATTTTGACACTTCAGACTATATTAGAAAACAGTCTATGGATGGGAGCACTTTTTGTCATCATCCTTCTCGCTTATAACATAGCGCTGATGAAGAGGGTGAAAGGACAGCCTGTACCATATGAGCATTTTGTAAAATTAGAGCAAAATCGTATGATGCGCTTCTACCGGTTCGCCAATTATTTCACTGAGGTGCCACATCTTCGCGGGTCAGTCCGCCGAAGAGCCTGGCTTGACTTTCTGTATAGCTGGATTCCATTTAAAAAGGAAAAGACACAGCTATACCTTGTGTTCAGGACGTTTATACGTACAGATGACCATTTCTATCTCTGGGTGCGTTTGACAGCAATCTCTGCTTTAATTGTTGCATTCGTAGATATTCCAGTAGTAGCTTGGGTGGTAGCGGGAGCGTTGGCATTCGCGACAACGATTCAATTAAAGTATGCACTGCTTTCATCCATAGAGTTCCGGATGGACATGTTATTCCCTGTGCGAAAGGAGCAGCGCCTGGAAGCTGTAGCGACGCTGCTGCGATTCTTCCTTATACTGCAGGCGGCGATAGTGGCGGTATGCAGTATAGGCCAGCCATTCTTCCTTATCACGCCGGTAATTATCCTTGTTGTTACTGAACTGACATTATTATTGACAAAAAACCCTAGCGCCTCATAGCGCTAGGGTCTTTACATTTTTTTTAGCAGGTTTTACCCAGCCTGTCTTGAAAACGTTTGCCAGCCAAGGCGCGCGGACGAGCGAAGACGCGAATAGAACCTAAGTTCATGAAGTATATGAGCGAAGCAAGCAACGCTGGATGAAAGCGATTGTCAACAGGCTGACCTCATAGCGCCAGGGTTTTTAATCTGCAGGCGGAGCTGTATAAGTTGTTGTATAGGTTTTGGCATTGAATAAATTTTGTGTAGGAGAGCTTGATGAGTCAAGAAGAGCTGCAAGTTCACCTTGAAACTGGTTTGATTTTGTCCACGTGTCGAAAGAGGCTGGACCAGCCCATTGCGTTATGACTACATAAATTTCGGCCTTTATAGGGCGCAGCACCCGGTAGGCAATGAGTGAAGGGTCATTTTTTAAAGGGGCGATGCTTCGTATAAGCTGCTCCTCGAACACCGGACGTGCTTCATCCATAACAGGTACATTTTGCATTGCCACAAATCCACGCTGCTCAAATGTCCCTGACCCATCGATGACTTCAAAGTTACGCGGTGTAGCAAAGACGCTTTTCTTCGTTGTTTCATGCATGACTACCGAGTTACCGCCGCCATGCAGTAAAATCATATTTTCCTTCCCGTGCTTCTTCACTAGTTTTTCCATAAAATCAGGTGTCCCTGATGTTAAATAAAACTTCATAAAATTCCCCTCCCTTATGATATTTATTACCATTTAAAAGCTATTGAAACACGTTTGTCAAAAACGCGCCTTTAGAAAGAACAATTTTATGACATTTAGTCGAGAAAACTATACAATGGGCTTGGAACAGTTTATATTGATAACGGATATCAAAGGTTACAGAATTAACTTTTTTCAGCACAATTCTCCTGCTTCTATAGGCGGCTGGATGAATGCGGATGTAAGTTGCTTTTCACTGGGTGCCGAAACACCTACTGAAGCAAGTGAAAGCCTCCGGTGGATTCGGAAGGGAGGTCTTGGAGGGAAGTAAGCCATCGTCGCACCGTGCGGCAATGACTGACCCACGTTCTGTGGGCCCAAGCAAAAAAACGAATCCCGACACAATTATGCCAAGGTATAATTGATTACATTTTTTGAGGGGAAGGTACTCTTTCATGAGAACAATTAACGATACATTGCTGCGTGCAGCACGTGGGGAGCAGACAGACCATACACCTGTTTGGTACATGCGCCAGGCGGGCCGTTCACAGCCAGAATATCGTGAGATCAAACAAAAATATTCACTGGAAGAAATTACGATGCAACCGGAGCTTTGTGCATATGTAACTCGTCTCCCAGTTGAGCAATATGATGTGGATGCAGCCATTCTTTACAAAGATATCGTAACACCGCTGCCAGGGATCGGTGTGGATGTAGCAATTAAGGCAGGTATAGGCCCTGTCATTTCTAATCCAATCCGCTCTGCGGCAGATGTAGAAAAATTGGGCGAGTTCAATGCGAAAGAGCATACACCTTTTGTGTTAGAGACGATCAAAATCCTGACAGAAGAACAGTTGAATGTACCACTTATCGGCTTTGGCGGAGCACCTTTTACATTAGCCAGCTATATGATTGAAGGCGGTCCTTCTCGTAATTATGCAAAAACAAAGTCCTTTATGGTATCACAGCCTAAAGCTTGGTTTGCATTGATGGACAAGCTTGGCGATATGATTATTGCTGATATTTCTGCTCAGGTAGAAGCAGGAGCAAGAGCAATCCAGATTTTCGATTCTTGGGTTGGTGCACTGAATGTAGAAGATTATCGTATCTTCATTAAGCCGGTTATGACGCGTATCTTTGGCGAGCTTCGCAAATTAAACGTACCGTTAATCCAATTCGGTGTCGGGGCTTCTCACTTAGTGAATGAGTGGCATGACCTGCCGATTGATGTAGTGGGGCTTGATTGGCGCATGCCGATTCGCGAAGCAGAAGCACGCGGCATCACAAAGCCAGTACAAGGAAACCTAGACCCGACATTATTATTGGCTGACTGGAATGTACTTGAAGCACGTGCGAAGGATATTATCGATCAAGGTATTGCTCATGAGGGTGGGCATATCTTCAATTTAGGTCATGGTGTATTCCCGGAAGTGGATCCGGCAGTATTGAAACGACTGACAGCGTTCATCCATGACTACAGCCGTGAAGCACGAGCGAAAAATAAATAATAAAACCAATCCTATTTGCTGAGTGCCGGCAGCTCGAACAGCATATCTGCTTATTTTATGTTTCGTATTTTAATATGTCTTAATGCGGGTAACATGGTCTGTATAGGCACCTTAACGGCGACGATGAGGGGAAGCCGGGCATTGTTAGGATTAAATAGATACTAGAGGGAGCGTAAAGGTCCCCTCCTATGTGCACATAATAACTTTAGAGGTGAAAATTTCATGAAACCAGTACGCGGTTTATTAGTAATGGCATACGGAACGCCATATAAAGAGGAAGATATCGAACGCTATTATACACATATCCGTCACGGGCGCAAACCATCGCAGGAGCATATCGATGATTTGACAGAACGTTACCGTGCAATTGGCGGCATTTCTCCATTGGCAAAAATGACGAAAGCGCAGGCAGAAGCTTTATGTGCACGTTTGAATGAATTGCAGGATGAAGTGGAATACAAATTATTTATTGGTCTTAAGCATATTGAGCCGTTTGTCGAAGATGCAGTAGAGGCGATGGTTAATGAGGGTATTCAAGAAGCCGTATCGATTGTACTGGCTCCTCACTTCTCGACGTTCTCCATCAAATCTTATAATGGACGTGCCCAAGCCCATATTGAAAAATTAGGAGCGGACCTGAAACTGACTTCTGTTGAGTCTTGGTATACACAGCCGAAATTCATTGAGTTCTGGAAGCAGGCAGTAAATGGTGAATTGGCGAAAATGTCAGAAGAAGAGCGTGCCAATGCATGCTTAATCGTATCCAACCATTCCCTTCCAGAAAAAATTAAACTAGCTGGTGATCCATATGAAGAGCAATTGATCGAAACGGCGCGTTTCATCAAGGAAGCTTCTGATATTGAAAACGTGGAAGTGGGCTGGCAATCAGCTGGTCAAACACCAGAGCCATGGTTAGGACCGGATGTACAGGACTTAACACGCGATCTTCATGCAGAAAAAGGATACAAAGCATTTATTTATACACCAGTCGGCTTCGTAACAGAGCACTTGGAGGTTCTTTACGACAACGATATCGAGTGTAAAGTTGTTTGTGATGAAATTGGTGCTAGCTACTATCGTCCAACGATGCCGAATACAAATCCGTTATTCATTGATGCAATGGTAGATGCAATTAACGATAAATTAGCGAAATAATATAGAGAGTGATGATGAGGGTGACTTTAAAAAGACGAAAGGTAGTCATAATAGGCGGTGGCGTTACAGGCTTAACGGCGGCGTTTTATTTGCAGCAGGCTGCAAAAGAACAGCAATATCCATTAGATGTAGTAGTAGTGGAATCTTCCTTGCGGGTAGGCGGGAAAATCCAAACGATGCGGAAAGATGGATTTATTATCGAACGTGGACCGGAATCTTTTATCGATGATTCTGGCAGCGCCTGTCGTTTAGCGCATGACTTAGGGATTGCGAATAAGCTGGTATACAACAATCTCGGACAGACTTATGTAGCCGTCGGTAAGGAACTGTATCCCATCCCAGGCAGCCTGCTGCTGGGGGGACCGCCGAAAGTCTCCTCATTTATTGCTTCTGGTTTGATTTCTTTAACTGGTAAAATTCGTGCGGCGGGTGATTTAGTAATTCCACGTGCGGCTGAGGAACAAGATGAACCAATTGGTGACTTTTTCAGACGCCGTTTTGGTAAGGAAGTAGTAGAAAATTTAGTAGAACCGCTGATGGCGGGAACGTTTGCCGGTGATATCGATCATTTGAGCATTCAATCCATGTTCCCGGAGTTTTACCAGTTGGAGAAAGAACATCGAAGCTTGCTGCTTGGGATGAAAAAGAAAAAGGCTGACCGTCTGGCTATCGGTCATTTTTCTGAACAGCCGCTTCAATATGGAACGTTTGAGAATGGGTTGGAGACATTGATCGAAACGTTAGAAGAACAGCTGGCACCGAGTACAGTATTGAAAGGTGTAAAAGTGGAAGCTATCGAAAAGTTAAATGATGGATCTATGAAGATAGTGTTAAATAATATTTCGCCTATCCAAGCTGATGCAGTGATCATGACGACTCCCTTCAACGTAGCTAAATCTGTTTTTGAAAAGTACGAGGTCATGCAGCATCAGCCATTGATGAACTGTGCGACAATTGCTACAGTAACGATGGCATTCAAGCAGGACCAGCTTCCGAAATATAAGGATGCTTTAAACTTCTTTGTATCCCGTAATAGTGATTTGGCAATTACCTCCTGTACGTGGAGCAACCGCAAATGGGATGGGGTAGCCCCAGAAGGATATGACTTGCTGCGTGTTTATATAGGACGCGTAGGGGATGAAGCCATTGTTGAATTATCTGACAGTGAGATCGAACGGACTGTTTTGGCGGATTTGCGTAAAGCGGTCGACTTGCAGGAAGATCCGTTATTCACAGTGGTGACTCGCTGGAAGCAGGCGATGCCTCAATATACAGTAGGTCATGATGAGCGAGTACAGCAAATGAAACAGGAATTATACGAAAAGTTTCCGGATGTCATGCTTGTCGGGAGTTCTTATGAGGGAATCAGTGTACCGGACTGTATTGAACAGGGACGGGAGGCTGCTGCCAGCATGCTGAAACGAATAGTAAAAAAAGAAACTGTGCAGTAATGAACTGCGCAGTTTTTCGTGTTGTTTAGGAAGTGCTCCAAAAGCAGATAGAACGGCTCGTTGAAATGACAGGAATTTCATGTATTTGAGTATAAAAAATAGTTCATGAAAGTTTAAGGTTTATAAATGAAAGACAACTTCAACCTATAAATTTTCCTTTGTAAAATGATTTGTACTACAGTTAGGAGCGGCAATTCTTGTTCACAATTTTACCGCGTTTACTTCATTGATATTTCACAATTATGGAGTACGATGAGGAAGGAGGGATTTATGTGAAGAATCAAATAGTTGTTCTATTGGTGTGCATTTTTTTGATGAGTGGCTGCAGTGGAGAGCGCTTTACAGAAATCAATCCCCATCAACCATTCGTAGCATCCGTGAACATTTTGCAGCCATCCCTTTCTTTTTTCGATTATGAGGGAAAGGAAATCACCACTTGGGATTTTGATGCTGCCTATACAGGTGCTGCACTCATTCAGCATGACCGTGTATTAATGTATGGCCATGATTTGACGGAGGCGCATCTATATGAGCTTTCTACAGGTAAACGTGTTGAAGTCATTGAATGCGGAGCTGGTACAACCAATGTATATTATGATGAACAAACAGAGCGCTTTTTCATGGCCAACAGTAAGACAAATACTGTGACAAGTTATGATTCACAGGCTGCCAAATTAAGTGAGCAAAAACTATATAATTATCCGATGTCCATGACGGCACACGATGGACTTTTATATGTAGTGAACTATAAGGATACGGTTTTGTCAGTATTAGATATTGATACTTTTCAGGTGGTAGATGAATGGGATATTGCAAAATCTTCCCATGGAATTGCGATCCTGGAAGAACAGCATGCTGTTTGGGTAGGCGGACATGGACAAGGCAACAGGCCCAATGAAACGATTGATGTCTATGATTTAGAAACAGGCGAAAGGCTAACGGAAATTAACATGCCGCTCATGCCGATAGGGATAACGGAAAAAGGGCAGGAAGTGGCTGTCATCAGTCACGGTAAAAGCACATTATACGTAGCAAATAGAGAAGGTGAAGTGTTATGGCACCAAAAAGTCGGAGCCAATCCGTTTGCGGCGGCCTATTTCGGAAAATGGATAGCCGTTGCAGGATATGACGATCAGACAATCTATTTTGTGAATGAGCAAGGCGTTGAAAAGAGAGTAAAAACAAAAGAAGGACCGTTCCAATTGCTTGCGAGGGAGGATATAAAATGACGACGGTGTTAATTGTTGAAGATGAATTGGATATGCGTAAACTGATTGAAGTGATGTTGACAAAATCAGGGTTCAAAATACTGACTGCTGCAAGCGGTCTTGAGGCATACGCCCTATTGGAGAAAGAGCAGGTAGATATCATTTTGCTCGATGTAATGATGCCAAAAGAGGACGGCTTCCAAGTATGTAGAAATATTCGTCTAACATCTAATGTCCCGATCATCTTTTTAACCGCACGCGATTCGAATGATGATAAGGTAAGAGGATTGACCATTGGCGGTGATGATTATATTCTTAAGCCATTTACAGCAAGTGAGCTGGTCGCCCGTATCCATGCGGTACTGCGGCGGACAGGCCGATTGATATATGAAACAGAGCAGAAACTATTGGTCCGCGGCTGTATTAAGCTGGACGAAATTTCAAGAAAAGTAACAGTCAATAATATGCAGATTCCATTAACATTAAAAGAATACGAACTGCTTTATTTATTTATGCAAAGTCCGGACAATGTGTATTCCCGTGAGCAGCTGCTAGAGAGAATCTGGGATATCGAATACAGCGGAGGTACAAGGACGGTCGATACACATATTAAAACGCTGCGCCTTAAATTAGGAAAGCAGTCAAAGGAAGCAAGCGATTATATTCAGACAGTATGGGGCATTGGCTACCGCTTTGAGAAGGTCAAATGAGGACTTTTGCCGGTAAGATATGGACGTTAATTGTTAGTTTCCTTCTCATTACGATCGCCTTCATGTATTTATTCACCGATTTTCTGTATGAGCAGCTTTATGTAGAGGATACAGAGGCATCCATGATTGAGTTTGGCGGAAAACTTGCTACGAAATATAAAGGCGGAGCAGTTTCGGATGAATTAATTGCAGAAATAGAAGAGCATAACAACTACTCTATTTTTAATGTATTCGCTGTCCGCAATCCGAGAGAGCTCAGTGCATGCGTGCCATTTGATATCGACTACGAAACATTAATTGGACCAGACGAGCGCCGGCAGCTGCTTGAAGGAAATGCGGTCACGAAGATTGGCTACGAAGAGCGGTTCGAACGCCAGATTATTTCAGTCATCTTGCCGTTTACGGATGAGAACCGACTTGAAGGTATTTTGTACTTATACTATCCACTCGCAAAAATTAGTGAACTGGCCAGTAAAGAAGTGGTGCTCTTAATAGCAGGAGTTGTAATGTTTTCTATTTTAATAGGCTATTTAGTGTTCAAAGGGCTGAAGCGTATCATGTATCCGCTCCATGAGCTTCAGCAAGCTGTACGGCGAATGTCAACAGGTGATTATCGCGCAAGGGTAGGTGTGACATCTAACGATGAAGTTGGACAGCTATCGGAGGCTTTTAACCATATGGCTGAGGCAATCCAGCGGGAAGATGAAGAAAGAAAGGTATTTTTGGCTACGGTTTCTCATGAACTGAGAACACCCATCAGCTATGTAAAAGGCTATAGTGAATCAATCCAAAATGGCTTTATTGAAGGGGAGCAAAAGGACGAGGCAATTTGCCTGATTGCACGAGAGGCCAACCGGATGGAAAGGCTGACGAATGAACTGATGCAGCTTGTCCATATTGATACGGAAGAGACAGATAAAATGTATCCGATGGTATTAGCTGAGACACTGCGTGATTCAGCTGCACTTGTAAACACAAAGGCAGTTGAAAAAGAAATTGCTATTGTTCTTGAGCTGAATGAAGAAATTATTATAGAAGCAGATGAAGAGAAAATGAGGCAGATCTTTATTAATTTACTTGAAAACGCTATTCGTTATTCTGATAGAGGGACAAGCATTTATTTGAATGCCGTGATAGAAGACGATTCGGCAGTGATTCAAGTAGAAGATAAAGGGATTGGTATACCGCAGGAAGATTTACCTCGGATTCTTGAACGTTTCTATAGAGTCAATAAGGCACGCAGCAGAGCAGATGGCGGCAGTGGGCTTGGCCTTTCGATCGTTGATAAACTCGTTCAGCAGCATCGTGGTACACTGCATATAGAAAGTGAATTAGGAAAAGGAACGATAGTGACAGTAAAACTACCATTAATGGAGGAATAGATGATGAAGAGATTGTGGATGGCAATGGCGGCAACAGCAGCTCTTGTAGCAGGCTGTACGGAAAAAGAAACGGTAGATACGATCGATAATGGCGAAATGCCAGTAGAAGTAGTAGTGGAAGTACTGACTCCTATGGAAGTAGCAGTAAATGAAGAAATTGCATTGGAAGCGAAAGTAACTCAAGGTGACAAAGCTGTGGATGATGCCACGGTGGAGTTTGAAGTATGGGAGTCTGGCCTTCGTGATGAAGGGGAAATGATTGAAGGCGAGCTATCCGCAGACGGTGTGTATACGACGGACTATACGTTTGAAAAAGAAGGTGTTTACTATATGTATGCCCATACAACGGCTGGCGCTTATCATGTCATGCCAAAACACGAGTTCATCGTAGGTAACCCTGATATGAGTAAAGTGCTGGAGGATGACAGCTCAAGCTCGATGGATCATATGAAAGAGGATGAAAATCCAGAGGAAGAAAAATCAGAAGGGCACCATTAATTGGTGTAAGTGTTCCATGGCTTTATGCTGAAAATGTATGATATGAAAGCAATCCGTCCTATCATTTCCTATAGAAAGAGAATGGTATGAAAACTGCTTGACGATTGTAAATCTAGATGGCGTATGGTCATGATAAAGTTTATCTCCTGTGTACGCTTATACAAACGAAAGTATTCAAAACTGATGGAATCGTAAATAAAAAAAAGTGTATTAGTACAGTGCTGTACTAATACACTTTTTTTATGGATTTTTGAAGGTGGACCATTTTCTAATCACCTGGAATCAAAAAGAAAAAACGTCCGGGTATTGAGCGGACCCGGACGTCTGATGGGTGTGTAAGCAATAACTTTATAGTGTTATAGAATCATAAAGTGAAGCGTCAATCAGCAATATACTGTGAATTAAAGAGTGTTGCATTTCTCACAATTGTTGCTGTAGCATTCGCTTTGTTCCTCAATCTTATCACCGCATTGAACACAAACTTTGTCGGGTAGGTTTTTGAAAAATTCAACTACATTTTCTAACATTGTGGATAGCCTCCTTTTCATCATCTGTTATATTACTGTTTTGATTGTATTCATTGTATTATAACAGTTTATGTTCGTCAACACAAAAGTGTGAATTTAGGTTAAAATATTTATGTACATTTTGTGAAGGAGTGAAATAGATGTATTTCATCGATAATAAAGGCATTACCGATCCACGCATCAACCTGGCAATTGAAGAGTATGTGCTGAAACATATGGATATTGAAAAAGACGATTTTCTTCTTTTTTATATAAACCAACCATCCATCATCATCGGCAAAAACCAAAACACTATTGAAGAAATTAATACGGATTATGTGGAAGAGAACGGTGTGATTGTCGTTCGTCGCCTTTCGGGGGGAGGAGCTGTATATCATGACCTTGGAAACTTAAATTTCAGCTTCCTGACAAAGGATGACGGGAACAGCTTCCATAACTATAAAAAGTTCACTCAGCCTGTGGTGGATGCATTAGCGAAACTTGGCGTTAATGCTGAATTGTCCGGTCGTAATGACATTTTAGCGGAAGGGCGCAAAGTCTCCGGAAATGCCCAGTTCGCTACAAAGGGACGTATGTTTTCGCATGGAACCCTGATGTTCGATACAGAAATTGATGCCGTTGTATCAGCATTAAAGGTGAAAAAGGACAAGATTGAATCAAAGGGAATTAAGTCTATCCGTTCCCGTGTGGCCAATATTTCTGAATTCCTGAAGGAACCGATGACAGTTGAAGAATTCCGTATGGAAATTTTGAGATCTATTTTTGGCGGAGAGGAACATATCCAGTATTACGAGCTGACGGAACAAGATTGGGAAAATATCTATAAGCTGTCCGAGGAGCGTTATCAGAAGTGGGAATGGAACTATGGCAAATCACCGCGCTTTAATATTCAAAAACAGCACAGATTCCCGTCAGGCAGCATCGATATCCGTCTGGAAGTACACAAGGGGATCATCGAAGAGGCAACAATTTTCGGTGACTTCTTTGGAGTGGGCGATGTGGCTGAAGTACAGGAGCTGCTTGTTGGAACAAAGTATGAACGTGCAGCAATCAGCGAAGTGCTTTCTCCAATAGACATTCCAAAATACTTTGGCGGTGTAACAAAAGACGAATTTTTACAATTAATTTATTAATTATGGCAGATGACCTTCCTAAAGTTTTTGAGGAGGGTCATTTTTTCATGTAAAATAAAGGAGTAGTTATTTTTAAGGAGTAAAGAGGTGACAAAATGGAAAAACACCGTATTTATATAGTGGAGGACGATATGAAAATCGCCTCGTTGCTTGCAGAGACTTTACGTAAATATCAGTATGAAGTTGCAATCGTCGAAAATTTCGAAGCAATTATAGAAGAGTGTAAACGGTTTGACCCCCATATCGTACTATTAGATATCAATCTGCCTACATACGATGGCTACTATTGGTGCAGGCAGTTACGACAGCAGACCAAGTGCCCGATTTTATTCATTTCAGCTCGTTCGGGTGAAATGGACCAGATTTTTGCTCTAGAAAATGGCGGTGATGACTTTATCACAAAACCATTTAATTATGAGATTGTTCTAGCAAAGATTCGCAGCCATCTGCGGCGTACTTATGGTGAGTATGCACCAAAGCAAGGGGAGCGGACGATCAAGCAGGGGCAGCTGACATTACATTTAGAGCGAATGGAGCTTCACCTAAAGGATATGGTCATCCCCCTTCAGAAAAAAGAGTGCATCATCCTGGATTTACTAATGGGCAATGCACCGAAAGTCGTTTCACGGGATCAGCTGCTCGAACAACTTTGGGATGATCAAGCCTTTGTAGATGAAAATACGTTAAATGTGAATATGACGCGTGTACGAAAGAAATTAGCGGATTATGGAATTGTCTCTTGTATTGAAACCGTACGAGGTGCCGGCTATCGCTTTATTTTAAGCGCGGAGGAAATGTAATGGGAGCGGGATTAAAGATATTTATTACTGAACATTTATCCTATGTCATTTTTCAAGTGTTTCTCGTATTGTTCATTTTAATGCTGTATTGGCTAGAAGGCTTTCGCAACTTTGAAACGGCCCTCTATTCAATTGTGATGAGCCTTGTATTGATTGTTTCTTTTCTTACGATAAGGTACATGCTGAGAAGACGCTATTTAAAAAAAATTGCCGAGCTTCCAAAGCAGATGGATGATGCACTTCAGAAGAATGCAAAAACAATCGAATATTACCAGACAGAAGAGTACATGCATGAATTGTACAAATTGTATCAGTATGAGGTGCAGGCGCTCTATGCCCGGCAGACAAGACAGTACAAGTTTACAAATCAGTGGATTCATCAAATGAAGACCCCTGTATCTGTATTGGAGCTGCTTCTTCAAGAGGATGAGCTTGATAAACGCAGCGTGCAGGAAGAAGTGGAGCGGCTGAAGAGAGGTCTTGAGATGGTTTTAATGAATGCAAGGCTTGAAAATTTCCAAGAGGATCTCCAGGTCGAGCAGGTGAACTTAAAGCAGCTTGTCACGTCTACTATTAATGAAAATAAACGTTTATTTATTACGAATCGTGTGTTCCCTGAAGTTGAAATGGAAGAAGATACGCTCGTTATGAGTGACTCGAAATGGCTGAAGTTTGTTGTCATGCAGTTTATTACAAACGCTGTGAAATACACATTTGAGGAAAATAAGAAAATTTTCATCAAGGTTATAAAGCAGGGGGATAGTGTTGTGCTTTGTGTAGCTGATCAAGGAATCGGTATCCCAAAATCTGACCTGTCTCGTGTCACAAAGCCATTTTTCACAGGGGAAAATGGCCGTAAAACCGGGGAATCGACAGGTATGGGGCTTTATATCGCACAGGAGATATGTACAAAATTAGGTCACGAACTCATTATCGAGTCTGAGGTGGGTGTCGGTACGACAGTTAAAGTAATTTTTCAACACTAGGGGGATGCAAGTGGAACATGTACAGATAGGGGAATGGAAATTATTCGTTGATGTCCCAAAAACAAAGGCATTGTATGCGCAGGTGAACTATCGGAATGAAGCCATGCCGTGGCTGAATTATATACAGGTGAGCAGCTTTGCAGATATAGAGGTGCAGGCTTTTTTCGATTTACTCGGTATTGATATGCTCAAACCAAGCGACCTATCCTATCATGCAGTGGAGGACGGCACGATGATGATGTATACAGGAAGCTATCATCTGTACGGGAAACATCTTGAAGGAGAGCTGGATGGATGGGATATTGTGGCGGGAGACTATTGCTTTTCCATGACGCAGGAAATGGAAGCAGTGCCTGATGGGATGACTGGAGAGATAGTAGAAATTAGCTTTGAGGCAGTACTTCCATGGATCCTCGAGCTGCCGATTTCATCTAGGTAAAGGAGATACTATGTCAATATTAAACATCAATGAAGTAACAAAAGTATACGAAGGAAAAGTAACGACGAGGGCTTTAAATCAACTAAGCTTCGAGGTAAACGAGGGTGAATTTCTAGCAGTAATGGGACCGTCAGGCAGCGGAAAGACGACGCTGCTTAATTTAATCTCGATGATTGATACGCCTACTACAGGTGAGATTATTTTTAATGGGATGCGCCCGCAAAGCCTTAATAGTACGGAGCTGGCGTATTTTCGCAGACGTCAGCTGGGGTTTATCTTTCAGGATTTCAATTTGCTGCCGATGCTGACAGTAGAGGAGAATATTATTCTT
The DNA here is from genome assembly GCA_031181585.1 of Lysinibacillus sp. Taxonomy (GTDB): domain Bacteria; phylum Bacillota; class Bacilli; order Bacillales_A; family Planococcaceae; genus Lysinibacillus_B. The sequence goes on along the minus strand of JAPSKP010000007.1, from coordinate 29,205 downwards.
CCATTGACGTTGGATGAAAAGCCTGTCGCCATGATGGAGGAACGTCTTACAGCACTAGCGGATAAACTCGATTTGCAAAATATATTAGAAAAACGTCCGAATGAGATTTCAGGAGGACAGGCTCAGCGTACAGCGATTGCGCGCGCCCTGATTCATGAACCGTCTCTTATATTAGCTGATGAACCGACGGGCAACCTAGATTCGAACGCCTCCCGTGAGGTACTGGAGCTGTTATCAAAAATGAATAGGGAAAAGACTGCGACTATTGTTATGGTAACGCATGATCCGATCGCCGCGAGCTATTGTGACCGCGTGTTATTTATTAAAGATGGAGAATTTTTTAACGAAGTTTATAGAGATGACCGCAGACAGGCATTTTTCCAGCGGATTTTAAACGTACTTAGCTTATTAGGAGGACAAGTTGGTGACTTTTCGTCAATTCGCTTACCGTAATGTCTTTCGTAACTTCCGAAATTATGCTGCTTTTTTCATGGCCAGTTTCTTCTCTGTCTTCGTATTTTTCCTCTATTCCATGCTTATGTTCCATCCGGAAATGGAAAGTGGATTCATTGGAGAAGTCTCCATCGTCGGGATGGTTATTGCAGAAATCATTCTCGTATTGTTTTCTTGGTTCTTTATTTTTTATTCGATGAAAGCCTTTTTAGAGGCGCGTTCGAAAGAATTTGCTATCCTCCTGCATTTGGGCATGGAGAGGCGGCAGCTCAATAAGCTTGTGTTTCTGGAGACAATGATTATTGGTTTGCTTTCTAGTATGAGCGGCATTCTTTTCGGCTTTGCTTTTTCGAAATTTTTCTTTATGGTAATCCGTGAAATTTTAGGGCTTGAAGATTTGCCGTTGTATGTTTCGTGGGCCCCGTTCTTATTAACCTTTTCCGTTTTTATGGGTGCATTTGTCATTATTTCATTCGGCAGTGTCATGTATAGGCCTGATCCAAAGCTGAACGATTTATTAAAGAGGCAGTCTATGGACGTTTCAGACCAGTATTCCAAGCGCCGCGCTTTTTTAGGAATTGTACTTATTTTAGTCGGCTATATGCTGGCGCTTATTACATCAAAGACAACTTTATTTACCTTTACATTGCTTATCCCGATTTTTGTAGCGTTCGGTACATTTTATTTCTTTACGGACTCGGTCTTTCTGCTATTAGATTTATTGAAACGCCAAAAGTCGTTTTACTGGCATAAAGCACGTATGCTGTCAGTTGCAGAACAACTGTACACAATGCGTCAAAATGCAAAAATGTTCTTTGTGGTGGCCATCGTTTCGATGCTGGCTATGCTCTGTGTGGTGCTTCTTGCTGCTCTTTCCTCCTACACTGCCCAGTACGACAAATTGAATCCTTTGGGCATTGTTTACAAAGGACATGTGGATAATCCTTATGAAACAGAGCATGTATTGAGTATTATATCGGAGCTTGAAGAACAGGGATTTTCTTACCATATCACACGGTTCGAGGTTATTAAACAGACCTCTTTGGCAACATCGAATGAAGTGGAAATATTCAGGGAGACAGATATTAACCGGATGCTGTTTTCTTATGGCTTGCCGCTTATAAGAATGAATCCGGGAGAGGGAATGTTCATTCCTTATTCAGATGAGTCCATAAAAAACTTGGAGGATGTTACTGTAGAGACAGTGCTGACGGAGAATAATTTACCGATCACAATTGATCGTGTATATCCTGAAATTATCTTCCCTACATCGATTGTTAGCCGGAATTCCATCATCATCAGTGACGAGGATTTTGACCGTTTAGTAAACCCGTTGGCAGTCGAGGGTGAGCCGCCAGCCTATCACTTATTTGCATTCGATATTCCTCACTGGATAGAAGCGAAGGATATTGGACTGGCCATTCAGCACATTGTATCGCATGAATATGTCACAAACTCTGTCTATTCATTACCTTTTTACTTTGAGAATACAGGGTTAAATTATTCTTATATATTAGCTACGTATTCGCTGTTTACGGTTGTAGGAGTGCTTGTTGTAGTGGTTTTCCTGTTAGCGGCAGGAAGCTTTATCTATTTCAAGCTATATGCAAATCTAGAAAGGGAGCGCCAGCAATTTATTGTCCTTAAACGGATGGGACTGACAGATCTAGAGCAGAAGCGTCTTATTACAAGGCACCTTGCTCCGCAGTTTTTCCTGCCATGGGGAGTGGCGCTGCTTCATAGCACATTTGCATTTATCGCCCTGCAGTCTGTATTGAAGGATATTGTTAACCTCATTATTGTAAAAGAAATCATCATTGCATTTTGTCTGTTTGCGATAGTGCAAGTTGTCTACTTTTACATGATCCGCTGGCGTTATATTGCCCATCTCAAAGACTGAGCAATAGTGAATAAAGTAGAAAAAAACGTTATTTTTTAACAAGAAAGACGAATGAGATACAAATCCTCTATTGTTTTATTAATATATTTATTTTATAATATTAGGAAAATGAATGGAAATTCATTTGCGCACAAAGGGGGATGGATGTATTGAATTTAGTTGAACAAATACGACAACAAGCTTTCGAACAACCAGAAAAGATTGCGTACTATTTTATGGGGAAAGGCACGAGCTATGCTGAGTTAGAGCATACAGTAGGACGTTTTGCTGCGGCGCTGCAGGATATGGGGGTAAAGAAGGGAGATCATGTGGCGTTGCTGCTTGGCAATACACCTCATTTTATCATTTCTTTATATGCAACGATGAGGCTGGGAGCGACTGCCATTCCGATTAATCCGATTTATACGCCGGATGAAATTTCATACATCATTCAAAATGGAGATATAAAAGCGGTTATTGCACTCGACATGTTATTGCCGCTTGTAGAAATAGGTATGAAAGCGTTTCCGCAGGTAGAAGGGTACATCATTTGTGAAACAACACCGGATATAGGGGAGAAATATGCTGCGTTAAGTGATGCAGCGAAACAGAAGGCGAAGCTATTCACACATGTATTGGCGGGGACGACTGCATCCATCGAACCGGCTGCAGTACATACAGATGATACGGCCGTTATTTTATATACTTCCGGGACAACGGGCCATCCAAAAGGTGCTATGCTAACGCATGGTAATCTTTATTCAAATGCCAGAGATGTAGGGAATTACCTGCAAATAGCTGGAGAAGACCGAGTAATTACAACGTTACCTGTATTCCATGTATTTGCGCTCACAGTAGTCGTGAATGCACCGCTGATGAAGGGCGCTACGCTTTTATTGGCACCACGTTTCAGCCCAGGTGAAATATTCAAACTGGCAGATGAGTATAAGGCAACAGTCTTTGCAGGTGTACCGACGATGTTCAACTTCCTCTATCAATTTGAGGAGGGAGAGCCGAAAGTATTTTCCCATCTCCGCCTGGCAATTTCAGGGGGTGCTTCTTTACCAGTTGCATTGCTTCATAATTTCGAAGAAAAATTCAATGTACGGGTTTCGGAAGGATATGGTCTGTCAGAGGCCTCTCCAGTTACATGTTTCAATCCATTAGATCGGGAGCGAAAGGCTGGATCAATCGGACAATCAATCATCAATGTCGAAAATAGGGTTGTGGATGTAAATGGCGAAGAAGTCCCTGTCGGTGAAGTTGGGGAACTCATTGTTCGAGGGCCGAACGTCATGAAGGGCTACTATAAAATGCCTGAAGAAACAGCTATGGCGATCCGTGATGGCTGGCTCTATACAGGAGACCTTGCACGAAAGGATGAGGAGGACTACTTCTTTATCGTCGATCGTAAAAAAGATATGATTATTGTAGGGGGCTACAATGTCTATCCGCGCGAAGTGGAAGAAGTGCTGTTTACACATCCAAATGTTATTGAAGCAGCAGTAGTAGGATTCCCGGACCCTGACTTTGGCGAAGCGGTACATGCCTATGTTGTATTAAAGGATAAAACGATGGCACCAGACGAGCTGAAGCATTATTGTGCAGAGCATATCGTAAAATATAAAGTGCCGAAGACAATTGAAGTTTTAGACGAGCTGCCGAAAAATTCAACAGGTAAAATTCTGCGCCGTTCTTTAAAAGACGCGCTGCCGGCAAAATAGAATGATAGATAAAAAGTCAGTGCTTCCATAGCGCTGGCTTTT
>JAPSKP010000007.1:0-25007 GCA_031181585.1 Lysinibacillus sp. | reverse complement strand
AATTGAAGTTTTAGACGAGCTGCCGAAAAATTCAACAGGTAAAATTCTGCGCCGTTCTTTAAAAGACGCGCTGCCGGCAAAATAGAATGATAGATAAAAAGTCAGTGCTTCCATAGCGCTGGCTTTTCGTTTTTTTGGTAATTTCATAAAATAGCGGTTTACCCAGCCTGTCTTGAAAACGTTTGCCAGACAAGGCGCGCCGACGAGCGAAGACGCGAATAGAACCTAAGTTCATGAGGGTACGAGCGAGGCAAGCAACGCTGGATGAGAGCGTTTGTCAACAGGCTGGAGTCAGTGCTTCCATAGCGCTGGCTTTTTGCGGTTAAAGAGAGCAAGTTATACCTCTCATCAATAGTAGTGTCCTCTCTGTCCAAGTTAAATTAGATGTGTTTTCATAAGTATAAAAGTTCCTTTTTCAGGGGTATAGTCAAAAAAGAGGAGCTGATTTTATGGACGAAAAAAAATTGCTGGAAGAGGGATATCGCAAATATTACGGCAAGGATATCGATGTATTCTTTAAAAAAGAGCTATGCATCCATGCTCAAAGTTGTATAAACAGTAATCCAGCGGTGTTTAATGTAGACCGCCGCCCGTGGGTATTGCCTGATGGGGATAAAGTGGAGGATGTAATGCGGGCTGTTAATTCATGCCGAGTAGGGGCGCTGCAATATATTTTACATGAAGCAAAGGAAAACGATAAGGAATAGATAAACCGGTGTTAGCTAGGAGCTAATGCCGATTTTTTGTTGGAAAGTGATGAAATGAAGGTGATCTTACATAAGTTGAAAGGACCGTAAAAATAGGTACTCTATTTAAGTTGAATGTATGATAGCCAGCAGCCGCAACTGGTGCAGGAAGAATGATAGTATAATCTATTGAAAGAGATTAAATTGAAAAAATATTTAGTATTTTTAGTAGAAAGGTTTAGGAAAAAACAGAAATGGATGATACACTATTGTTACGGAATCCGAAATAAATCGAAATGAGGGATCAACATGTTAACAACAGATCATTTATTTACTTTGCAGTCTGTCGCAAATCCGGTGCTGTCGCCATCGAATGAAGAGGCGATTTTTATTCGCACTCATATCGATAAGGAAGACAATAAATATTACGCTCACTTGTTCCATATACATATCGAATCAGGGGAAACAACGCAATGGACATTTGGAAAAGAGCGCGTCAGCAGCCCTCAGTGGTCACCTGATGGTACGAAAATTGCATTCCTTTCTAACCGTGATAAAAAAAATCAATTATATATTCTTCAAAGCCGTGGCGGAGAAGCAAAAAAAGTGACGGATCTTGCAAATGGGGTAAGTTCCTTTACATGGAGCCCTTGTGGAGAAAAAGTATGGCTGACTGGAAGTGTCAAACAGGGGAAAACAATTACTGACAAGGCAGAAAAAGAGGAAAATAAATTACCTCAGGCTTATGTGGTAAATGGCATGAAATATAAAATGGACGGGATTGGCGGAGCAGGGCTGCGTCCCCAAGATCAATTCACCCAAATTGCGGTGCTGACGCTTGCCGATGAAAAGATAGAGCAGTTTACAACAGGGGATTTCCATCATGGGCTGGCGGGTATTTCCCGCGATGGCAGCCGCATTGTTATGAGCGTCAATCGAGCAGAAAACCTGGACTTTGAATTCCGCACACCCCTGTATATCGTTGATGTGGAGACAAAGGAAGAGAAAACACTTGTAGATGAAGAGGGCTATTACGGTAATGTAGCATATTCATATGACAACCGATACATTGCGTATATCGGCAGTGACGCTTCTTATAAAAATGCTACGCATAACAATGTGTATGTCTATGATACAGAGACGGGACTTACACAGCAGCTTACAGAAATGCTAGATGCTCCAGTAGGTGATCTTGCCGTAGCCGATGTTCAACAGGGAGTGGATGCACCTGGTGTCGTGTGGACGGAAACAAATGCATTGTACTTCCAATTATCAACGATGGGCGATGTACGCTTGTATTATGCAGACCTTGAGGGAAGCATTTTCCCGGCCACTCCAGAAGGCGAGCATATTTACAGCTATGACGTAGCGCGTAATGGAAACTGGGCTCTTGCTGCGATTTCTAATCCAGCATTCCCTGGCGAAGTGTTCTTCCTTGATATCACGACAGGGGAACGCCGTCAGCTGACTAATTTGAATGAAGAATTTATGCGGGAAGTACCGCTTTCTACTCCTGAGGCTATCGTCTACCAAACAACAATTGGGGATGTGCACGGATGGATTATGAAGCCGGCTGCCTACGAAGAAGGCAAGAAGTATCCGTTAATTGTAGAGGTCCATGGTGGTCCTCATACAATGTATGCCAATACATTTTTCCACGAAATGCAGCTATTAGCAGCACAAGGCTATGGTGTGTTATATGTAAATCCACGAGGAAGCCATGGCTACAGCCAGGAATTTGTAGATGGCGTCCGCGGCGATTACGGCAGCGGTGATTACGAGGATATCATGGCTGGGGTTGATTATGTGTTAGCAGCCTATGATTGGATTGACGAGAGTCGTCTGGGTGTGACAGGGGGCAGCTACGGCGGTTTTATGACGAACTGGATTGTTGGCCATACAAACCGCTTTAAAGCAGCAGTCACACAGCGCTCCATTTCAAACTGGATCAGTTTCTTCGGTGTATCGGATATCGGGTACTACTTCAGTGAGTGGCAGCACTTTGCCGATATGAAATCCGTCGATAAGTTATGGGACTTCTCCCCACTGAAATATGCTGAAAATGTAGAGACACCATTATTGATTCTGCACAGTGAAAAAGATTTCAGATGTCCGATCGAGCAGGCAGAGCAGCTTTATATTACATTAAAGTCGTTAGGTAAAGAGGTCGGCTTTGTCCGATTCCCTGACAGTGACCATAACCTGTCTCGAACAGGTACACCAAACCTGCGGGTGGAGCGTTTAACACAAATTATAGAGTGGTTTAATAAATATCTATAATAAAAGGGGATAAGGGCGTTCTTACGTCCTATCTTTTTTTTAGTTAAATAGATAATTTCCTTTAAAGATTTTGTAGTTTACGAAGAAATTTTACTAATTAAGTAGCATAGTTATGGTATAATTTTGAAAAGAAACGTAAAGAGAGGAAATTTGTATGGAGGTTTTTATTGGTCGACAACCTATATTTAATTTACATGAACAAGTGGTTGCCTATGAGCTCCTTTACCGTAATAAAGACGGAAATTCGTTTCCCATCACTGATTCGGATGCAGCAACTGTTGATGTGCTTGTTAATTCTTTTGTGAATATGGGAATTGACGAAGTAAGCAAGGGACGTCCTTGCTTTGTAAATTTTACATACAATTTACTGATGGGCCCTCTAACTGATTATCTGGAACCGTCTAAGGTTGTGATAGAAATATTAGAAGATGTGCCGATTACAACGGAGCTTGTCGAGCGTTTGCGAGAGCTGAAAAAGAAGGGGTTTAAAATAGCTCTTGATGACTTTGTATTACAGGAAGAGGTTCAAATTTACGATGAGTTATTTGCTTATATTGACTATATAAAAGTAGATTTTCTGCTCTCGCCGCTGCTGGAACGAATGGAGATTGAAAAAAAGGTAAAAACAGACTTTCCGCATATTAAACTGCTGGCGGAAAAGGTAGAAACCCGCAATCAATTTGATGTGGCAAGGCATTCAGGCTATACCCTTTTCCAAGGATACTTTTTTGAGCAGCCGCAGCTGATTAGATCGACGGATATTCCGGCAAACACCCTTCAGTATTTTCAAATTCTCGCTTTATTGAGAGATGAAGAACCTAATATCAATAAATTAGCGGAAAGTATTGAACGGGATATTTCTGTCTCCTACAAGCTTCTTCAATTGATCAATAAGTCGACGAAACGGACGAGGTCAAAAATACGGTCAATCAAGCAGGCTATTTTAATGCTGGGCTTATCAGAACTAAGAAAATGGATTTACTTACTGGCAATGCGGGAAATCAATAGCCGTAATAAAACAGATGTGTTTAATGAGCTGATGCGCACATCTTTATTCCGGGCGAAAGTTTGTGAAAAGATAGCAAGGCTTAATTACAGGGAGAACTTTTCAGAGTACTTTCTGATAGGGCTGTTTTCATTAATCGATTCACTGCTGCGTAGACCGATGGATATGATTCTGCAGCAATTGCCGTTTTCGGAGGAAATTGCAGAAACCATTGGCGGGGGAGAAACAGAAATGACTCCTTATCTGCAGTTTAGTATCGCATTAAGCAAAGCGGAATGGGAACAGGTTGATAAGTATGCTGAGAAGTTAGGGCTGACAAAAGAGGCGGTCATTCAAATACAGGCTGAAGCGGATGACTGGGTAGAAGAAACATTTGAAAATTATTAATGGCTGGAGGCTTGGAAATAAGTAGAAACCCCTAGAAAATCAGTGTAAATCTATAAGAAAAATTTGATGCTTTCGAGATTGATTGAAGTGCAGAGCTGAGTACATCTGCCGCTAAGCTCTCGATGCAGAGCAAAGCTTCCTGGGGGAATAGCACGAGCAGGCTCAGCACATGCCCCCAGAAAGCGTGCCCGTAACGGAAATCAATTGTTACCATACCGAAAAAACACCATTTTTCCATCTGGAAAATGGTGTTTTTAGGTTTTGTCCGGGTTTCTTTTAGTTCCGTAAGCTAAAACCATTAGATAGAGTTACCGGATGCATGTAATTTCGTGTTTTCCTTCAATTATAAGAAACTTCACTTTAATGAAGTTCTCAGAACGCTTAGCATTTGTTATAATCATGGCTAAATTGACTCGTGAAAAAGGTAGGGAAAAATGTGAATAACGAAAAAAATTCTGCAAAAGATACAATTATAGAGTATTTGTATGTCATCGCAGGGGCGGCTGTAGTAGCAATCGGCTTTAATGCATTTCTCTTTCCCAATCAGGTAGCTTCGGGCGGAGTAAGCGGTATTAGTACGATTCTGCATGGAATATTTGGCTGGAATGCAGGGATTGTTCAATATGCCTTTAATATTCCGCTTTTCATAGCAGGCGTCTTGATTTTAGGAAAAAAGTTCGGTGTGAAATCACTAGTGGGTACATTGGCTCTACCGTTTTTTGTCATACTGACAGAGAGCTGGAATGCATGGACATACACACCGCTGCTCGGTGCCATTTTTGGCGGTATTTTTGTTGGAACAGGCATTGGTCTTGTATTCAAGGGGAAAGCTTCAACAGGCGGGACAGATTTACTTGCACAGATTATTACGAAATATACAGGTTTGACATTGGGGACGAGCGTGCTTTTGATCGATGGATTGATTGCCATCAGTGCAGCTATTGTATTTGATATCGAAAAGGGGCTGTATGCACTGATCGGTTTATATGTGACGACGAAGACAATCGATATTATCCAGCTGGGTTTTAGCCAATCGAAAATGGTGTATATTATAACGAATAAGCAGGATGAAATACGTGATGCAATTTTTAAAGAAATTGACCGGGGTGTGACAAAAATTCCGGCATTCGGCGGCTATACAGGAAGTGAAAAGCCGGTATTGATGGTAGTTGTTTATCAAACAGAATTCACAAAGCTGAAACAAATCGTCCAAACGGTTGATCCATCTGCCTTTGTTATCGTTTCGGATGCATATGAGGTGCTGGGTGAAGGTTTTAAACGTGCATAAAGATGCTATAATAGCATATGCAAGTAAACTCATTTTTGGAGGGGTTTCAAAATGAAAAAAAGATGGTTAGCAACTTTCATGCTAGGTTCAGCGCTAGTGCTTGGTGCATGCGGCGGTGACGATGGAGACAATGCAAAAAATAACGGCGGTACAAATGAAGAAAGCGGCGCTTCTGTTGATTCAAGCGAGCAAGTGGCACAACAGCGCTGTGCAACATGCCACGGCGGCAATCTGCAAGGTATGGGAAATACACCGGCACTAAATGATGTGGGCTCCCGTTATTCGGAAGAAGAAATTTTAGATATTATTTTAAATGGTAAGGGAAATATGCCCCCTGGTTTAGTACAAGGTGAAGAGGCTGAAGCATTGGCAGCCTGGTTAGCTGAGAAGAAATAGATAAAAGAAAATAAAGGGTGAAAGGAGCTTTCCGGTAGGTGAACTTATTGGAGAGCTCCTTTTCTTATGGCAAGAAATTTAAGACAGCCTTTCGATGGAAACTGTTCGAAAATGGAGAATGGCATGTTAAAATAAAGTGAAACTTCAAATAGTGAGGATCCTCGTCCCCACTGATTGCTAGTTGAACCAATCAGGTTTTGCGAGCAACTGGGCTCCTGCTGGGCTTTGTGACGTTTTACACTTTAACATAGGAGTCTTGTACCTGGCGTTTTGCTTTCGGTACAGATGAATGACTGCTCGTTAATACGGGAGAAAACAATATGTATGTTGGAGGATTGGAGAGGTTGCGATGATACAAGTAACGACAAGAGATGTAATGGAAAAATTCGATTTAGAGCTCGTCAGCGGCCAGGAAGGAATCGGACGTTATATTACGACAAGTGATATTTCGAGACCAGGCCTTGAAATGGCTGGATACTTTACACACTATCCCTCAAATCGCGTCCAGCTTCTAGGGAAAACGGAGCTTTCCTTTTTTGAAATGCTGCCGGCTACTGACAGGCGTGACCGCATGATGAAGCTGTGTGCGCAAAATACTCCGGCGATTATCATTTCACGGGAACTTGAAGTCCCTCAGGAGCTGATCGATGCATCAGAGGAAAATCATGTACCGGTTTTGAAAACGAGACTCACGACGACACGCTTTTCGAGCCGGCTGACGAACTTTTTAGAAAGCAAGCTCGCACCGACAACAGCTATTCATGGTGTTCTTGTCGACATTTATGGAATCGGCGTTATGCTTATTGGAAAGAGCGGCGTTGGAAAAAGTGAAACAGCTCTTGAACTTGTGAAAAAGGGGCACCGATTAGTAGCGGATGACTGTGTAGAAATACGTCAAGAATCGGAAGACATGCTCATTGGCAGTCCGCCGCCTTTGCTCGAGCATTTACTGGAAATCCGGGGTATCGGAATCATCGATATTATGACATTGTTCGGCGCCAGCGCAGTTCGGCCGTATAAGCGTATTACACTTGTTGTAGAGCTTGAAAACTGGGATCCGGACAAAACGTATGACCGTCTAGGGCTGGATGAGGAAAAGATGCGTATTATCGATACGGATTTGACGAAATTAACGATTCCTGTACAGCCGGGGCGGAATGTTTCGGTCATTATCGAGGTAGCAGCGATGAATTATCGGCTGAAAAGAATGGGGGTCAATGCCGCCCAGGAGTTTTCTCGTCGATTAGATGATATGATTGCTTCGAATGATGAAATAATAGATGACTTTTAAAGAAAGGAGAATGTTATGAGTTTTACATTACTTGCTATTGACCCGGTAGCATTTCATTTAGGACCGATACCTGTGAGATGGTACGGGATTTTGATCGCTACAGGTATCGTGCTCGCCTATTTATTGGCTCAGCGAGAGGCGGTACGTTTAGGTTTACATGAAGATTTTCTCGGCGATATGCTGATTTGGGCAGTGCCGATTTCCATTATTTCTGCTCGCATTTACTATGTCTCGATGAAATGGGACTATTATGGTGAGAATCCAGGGAGGATCATCGAGATCTGGACGGGTGGTATTGCGATCCACGGGGCTTTAATCGGAGCCTTTATTACCGCCTATATCTTTACGAAAAAACGCGGTGTCAGCTTTTTACGAGTTGCAGATATTACAGCGCCAAGTATTTTAATCGGCCAGATTATTGGGCGCTGGGGGAACTTTATCAACCAGGAAGCATACGGCGGCCCGGTTTCACGCGGATTTTTGGAGAACCTTTTCCTGCCGGACTGGATTATTGAACAAATGTATATTAAAGAAAATGGTACATATGTCCACCCGACCTTTTTATATGAATCGGTCTGGAACATCATTGGTTTAATCATTTTACTCGTGGCACGCAAGTTCAACTGGCGCCGCGGGGAAATGTTCTTCTTCTATCTGATTTGGTATTCGATAGGGCGTTTCTTCATCGAAGGACTGCGCACAGATAGCCTGTACTTGATTGGTGATTTACGTTCAGCTCAGGTTGTGTCTATTTTAGGAATTGCGATTGGTATCATCGCAATTGTTTACCGCCGTATGAATGTAAAACCTGCTGTACGTTATGTAGATAAAAAATAAGGGGTAAGCGGGATGGAGACGTTAAAAAAGGGTGTAATCTCCGGGTTTCAAACAGCCTGGAAGTTAAGTAAATTCATTTTTCCTATAACATTTATTGTAACGCTTCTTCAATTTACCCCCGTCCTGTCATGGGTAATTGACATTATTACGCCGTTGATGGGCATTTTTGGCCTGCCGGGTGAAGCGGCTATTCCTCTTGTGCTGGGGACTACCTTGAACCTGTACTCAGGGATTGCCGGTATCCTTTCGCTGGAGCTGACTGTAAAGGAAGTATTCACGCTTGCGGTGATGCTGTCATTCGCACATAGCATGTTTATTGAAACAGCAGTCGCGCTGCGGGTTGGTGTCAAACTATGGGTTGTGTTAGCTGTTCGTTTCGGACTTGCGTTTTTATCTGCCATTATTATTAATGCAGTATGGGATGGCGGGGGCGAAATCGCCAAATACGGCATGATGTCCGAAACAACAGCTATTCCGGAAGGCTGGGGAGCGATCGTTCTATTAGGCTTGGAAAGAGCGAGTCTCGGCATTTTGCAATTGATCATGATTGTGCTGCCGCTTATGATCATCGTGCAATTTTTACGAGACTATGGTTATTTAATGAAGCTTTCGAAGCTGCTGGCCCCATGGACAAAAATCATCGGGGTTAAGCCAAACGCTTCGGTGACGCTTGTAACAGGCTTGGTAATTGGGCTTGCATACGGAGCAGGGGTGATGATTCAAGCGGTAGAGGAAGACGGCGTATCCAAAAAGGACGCAACGCTTGCCTTTATCTTCCTTGTAGCCTGTCATGCGGTTGTAGAAGATACACTCATCTTTGCGCCGCTCGGTATACCGATCTTGCCATTATTATTAATACGAATTGTTACAGCCTTCATGTTAACCATAATCGTCGCTCAAATGTGGAAGCGTGCAGAACAAAGGGAAGCTAAAGGAGCATTACAGCAATGATAAAAGCATTATTATTTGATTTTGATGGAACACTGCTAGATACAAACGGTTTAATTATTGAAACATTTATGCATGTACTAAATGAACGGTTCCCTGGGCAGTATCAGCCGCAGGATTGTGTCCGCTTCCTTGGCCCTTCACTTGCAGAAACATTTAAGGAAATTGCTCCTGATGAAGTGGAAGAGCTGATCGGCAAGTACAGAGCATGGAATCTGGAGCATCATGATGAGCTCGTAAAAGAGTATGAAGGTGTTGTGGAAACACTGGAAAAGCTGAAGGAAATGGGTATCCGGTTAGCAATCGTATCGACAAAGCGAAGAAATACAATTGCACGCGGATTAGAAATTATTGGGGCAGCACATTTATTCGAAGTAGTTGTAGGAGTGGATGATGTCTCACGTGTAAAACCTGATCCTGAACCGATTCTTCTCGCATTGGAAAAGCTGGGGCTAAACCAAAGTGACGTCATCATGATCGGTGATAATTCACATGATATTGAAGGTGGAAAAAATGCCGGTGTCCGTACGGCCGGGGTTGCTTGGGCATTCAAGGGGAAAGACTTCTTACAGCAGTTTAATCCGGATTATATGCTGGAGCATATGTCCGATTTACTTTCAATTGTAAAGGAAGCGTAGAGGATGAGGAGAACGGAGCGTTATCGAGTTAAAGGGGCAAATTCATTATGGAATATGTATGATACGGTATCGTTCTGGAAAGTGATGAAATGCTTCATCGTCATCACAATTGGTAGGTTTGTTCCGTCTTTGCGGATGAAAAACTGGCTTTATCGAACATTTTTAAAGATGAAAATCGGAAAGCAGACATCCCTTGCATTGATGGTGATGCCTGATACGATGTTTCCCGAGCGTATATCCGTTGGAGATAATACAGTAATCGGATTTAATACGACGATATTAGCGCATGAATATTTAATTGAGGAATATCGGCTTGGTGATGTAGTGATTGGCAGCAATGTCATGATTGGAGCTAATTCTACTGTGTTGCCCGGAGTGGAAATTGGCGATGGAGCAATCATATCAGCTGCAACGCTTGTCCACCGTGATGTCCCGGCTGGCTGTATGGCAGGAGGCAATCCAATGCGTATTATCTATACGGCTGAGCAAATGGCTGAACGCAAGAAAGCAGATAATCCGAAGTGGCATAATGAATAGTGAAATCGGAGGAGTCCTAAAAATTGGACTGCTCCGATTTTTTTATTTTACGATAGTGTATAATAACAGAAAGAGTATTCAGAAAAGTTTATAAAGTTAATCTTTTGTGAATTCATTGACTAAGTTTCAAGATAGCAGTAAAATTACTTTCATAAATTAGTAATCTACTACTCTAGTACGTTAAAGTAAAAGTATAGGATGTGTCAAAATGTCATCAATCAAAATGTTTGAGAAACCACTCGGGATGCGTGATACATTCCCACAAATTTATGAAAAGCTTGAAGCGGTACGAGAAACAGGAAGAACGCTTCTTCGCGCAAGAGGCTATGAATTTATCAAAACGCCGACTGTTGAATATTACGATACAGTAGGCAAGGCTTCTGCCATTCATGATGCAACCCTTTTTAAATTAGTAGACAGCCAGGGCAACACGCTGGTGCTTCGCCCGGATATGACGACACCGATTGCCCGGGTTGTGACATCTAAGCTGCTGAAGGAAAAAATCCCGCAGCGCTTGGCTTATTTTTCAAACGTCTTCCGTGCACAGCAGCAGGAAGGGGGCCGCCCAGCCGAATTTGAACAGATGGGAATTGAGTTGATTGGCGATCATTCGGTTTATGCAGACGCGGAGGCTATCATAACAGCGATTGAGCTTTTGCAGGCATATGACATTCGCTCATTTAAAGTGACAATTGGACATGCCGGTGTGCTTAGCTGCATTCTGAAGGATTATACAGAAAGCGAGGAGCAGGCTGCCGAGCTGAATGAGCTGCTCGTAAAACGTAATTATGTAGGGTTTGAAGAAGCTGTTCTTGCATTTGGGCTGCCAAAAACAAAATCCGATGCGCTGCTTGCTTTTATTGAGGAGGCTGTAAGTTTATCTTCCATTGAAGCAGTCGAAAAATATGTACGTAAAAATGATGCATTGGATTATATGCAAAAGCTATGGAAGCTGCTTGCAGAGGCAGGGCTAGAGAAATACATAGCATTCGATTTTACATTGTCGAGCCATATGAATTACTACACAGGAATGTTATTTGAAGTATTTGCTGAAGGCAGTGGTTTCCCGCTAGGTAATGGGGGCCGGTATGACGGGCTATTGGAGCATTTCGGCACAAAGGTAGGGGCGACGGGCTTCGGCTTGCGGGTTGACCGTCTGCTTGAAGCAATGCCTTTAAAGGAAATTGAAAATGTAACAGCCCTTGTATTATTTGAACCAGACGCTTTTAGCCAGGCACTGCAAAAAACAGCTGTACTGCGTGAGCAGAACAAGCGTGTGACCATGCAGTCGACGGTAGGATTAATCGATGAAAAAGCATTTAAAGAGCAGTTTCAAGAAGTGGTTTACTGCTATCAGCAGGAGGAAGAACAATGAACGAATTAACAATTGCCATGCCGAAAGGCCGAATCTTCGAAGAGGCTTATGAAATGCTGCTTGAAGCCGGATTCAATTTACCCGAGGAAGTAGAAATGTCCCGCAAGCTGATGATTGAAATCCCGGAAGAAAAAATTCGCTTTATCCTCGCGAAGCCGATGGATGTCCCTGTATACGTGGAGCATGGAGTAGCAGACATCGGGATTGCGGGAAAAGATGTTTTATTGGAGCAGCGCCGCAGCGTTCATGAACTGCTGGATTTGAAAATCAGCCAATGCTATATCGCTTCAGCTGGTTTGCCGGATACAACAATGAATGAGATCGCCCCGCGCATTGCAACAAAATATCCAAACATTGCGATGAAATATTACAAGGGACTAGGAGAGCAGGTAGAGATCATTGAGCTGAATGGTTCCATTGAACTTGCACCGATGATTGGTCTGGCAGATCGGATCGTCGATATTGTTTCTACCGGCCGAACATTGAAGGAAAATGGTTTGGTTGAATATGAACATATTACAGATGTCTCGTCACGTCTGATTGCCAATCCAGTAAGTTACCGGATGAAGAGTGAAAGAATTCAGGATCTGGTGTCGCGTCTGAAAAAATGTGTGAATTAGGAGAAGGATGACTATGAATATTACCACATTAACTAGTGAGATTTCGTTAAAGCGCCAGCTTGAGGGCGGCAATGAAGAACAGTTGAAGACTGTGCGCCAAGTAATCGCAGACGTTAGACAACGTGGGGATGCAGCCATCCGGATGTACAGTGAGAGATGGGATGGTTTTGCACCGGCAAACCTTCGCGTGACAGAGGAAGAAATGAAAGAGGCTGTGAAAGGTTTTGATGAGCAGCTGTATGCAGACCTGTCAGAAGCAGCTGCTAATATCCGCCATTACCATAGTGCTCAAAAGCGCCATGGCTATGAGCTGCCGTTAGCGGACGGCTCCTGGCTGGGTCAAAGGATTACTCCTCTTGATGCAGTCGGCCTGTACGTGCCGGGTGGTTCCGCAGCCTATCCATCCTCTGTATTAATGAATGTCATCCCTGCTCAGGTAGCGGGCGTTAAGCGTATTGTCATTACTTCACCGGCCGGACAAGACGGCAAGCTTCCACCGGCGGTATTAGTAGCGGCCCACATTTTAGGCGTCAAAGAAATTTACAAAGTTGGAGGCGCGCAGGCAATCGCAGCACTTGCCTACGGGACGGAAACGATCGCTCCGGTTGATAAAATCACTGGTCCAGGAAATATTTTTGTTGCACTGGCAAAGCGTGAGGTATTTGGGGAAGTGGCGATTGATATGATTGCAGGGCCTTCTGAAATATGCGTGCTGGCAGATGATACAGCCTATGCCGACGAAATAGCGGCTGACCTGCTGTCACAGGCAGAGCACGATACACTCGCCTGCGCCATCTTAATTACGACGAGCGATACGCTTGCTGAAACGGTAGCTGACGAGGTGGAAAGGCAGCTGCAAAAGCTTCCGCGTGAAGCCATTGCACGAAAGGCGATTGAAAACTTTGGTCATATTTATGTCGCAGAATCGATGGAAGAAGCGATTCGTGCCGTTAATTCATTGGCACCAGAGCATTTAGAGGTTATTACTGATAAAGCGGTGGAAGTAGCAGGACACATCACGCATGCAGGGGCTATTTTCATTGGGCGCTATAGCTCGGAGCCCGTAGGTGATTATTTTGCAGGAACAAATCATGTGCTTCCGACAAACAGTACAGCACGTTTTGCAAGCGGCTTGAATGTGGACGATTTCATTAAACGAACAAGCATTGTTTATTATAGCGAAAAAACATGGGCACAAAATGCACCGAAAATTGCACGGCTTGCCCGTTTAGAAGGACTAGAAGGACACGCACGTGCAGTCGAATCGCGTGGCTGGGATAAAGGAGAAGAATAATATGGCACAACGTTTTGCACGCATTGAGCGCAATACAAATGAGACAAAAATTCAAGTAGAACTGAATCTAGACGGCAGCGGCCAAGCAGAAATCAAAACAGGCGTCGGCTTTATGGATCATATGCTCGACCTATTCATCAAGCATGGCCTGTTTGATGGAAAAATCATAGCAGATGGCGATACATGGATTGATGACCACCATACAACAGAAGATATCGGAATTGTGCTGGGGCAGGTATTCCGTGAAGCGCTTGGTGATAAAAAAGGGATCAAGCGTTATGGAACTGCTTTTGTACCGATGGATGATGCGCTTGCGCAAGTAGTCATAGACTGCTCAAACCGCCCGCATCTTGAGTACCGGGTAGAGCCTGAGCTGAATGCAAAAGTCGGCGCGTTTGATACAGAACTTGTGCATGAGTTCTTATGGAAATTTGCACTGGAGGCACGGATCAATCTGCATGTTATTGTTCCGTATGGCCGAAATACACATCATATTATCGAGGCAATCTTCAAGGCGTTGGCCCGTGCGCTCGATGATGCAGTACAAATCGATCCGCGTGTAAAGGGCGTACCATCAACGAAAGGACTGTTAACGTGAGAATCGGTGTAATTGACTATGGTATGGGGAACCTGTTCAGTGTGGAACAGGCATTAAAACGGCTGGACGCAGAGGTAGTTGTAACGAGTGATGAGAAAGAGCTACGTACAGCTGATGCCCTTGTACTTCCAGGGGTTGGTGCATTTCCCGATGCTATGAAACGACTAGAGGAAACAGGGCTGATCGATTTTATAAGAAATAATAATAAACCGCTGTTGGGTATCTGTCTTGGCATGCAGCTGATGTTTGAAGAAAGTGAAGAAGTGACACCGACAACAGGGCTTGGCATCTTCAAGGGGAGCATTAAGCGCTTTACTGATGTATCCCGCATTCCGCATATGGGATGGAATGAACTGGAGCTGGCACATCTGCCAGCGTGGTTGGAAGGAAAGAGCCTCCCGAACGACCGCCATGTTTATTTTGTGCATTCTTTCTATGCAGCGAATATGGCGGATGAGGAGCTTGTTGCCTCAGCGGATTATGAAGGCGTCCGCGTACCTGGGATCATTGCTTCGGGCAATTTTACAGGCATGCAATTTCATCCCGAAAAATCCGGTGAGTTCGGTGTATTTTTATTGCGGGAATGGCTGAAAGGCGTGGAGGTGTAAGTATGCTGACAAAACGAATTATTCCATGTCTTGACGTTAAAGAGGGACGTGTTGTAAAGGGTGTGCAGTTTGTGGAGCTCCGTGATGCTGGAGATCCAGTAGAGCTGGCGAAGTTTTATGATGAGCAAGGTGCCGATGAATTAGTGTTCCTCGACATTTCAGCTTCTCATGAGGGACGTGAGACGATGGTCGACGTTGTCCGCCAAACAGCAAGCGCCCTGGCGATTCCGTTTACGGTAGGGGGCGGTATTCGTACGCTTGATGATATGAAACGTATTCTGCGTGCAGGAGCAGATAAAGTATCGGTCAATACATCTGCACTTGAGCGGCCCGAGCTGATCAAAGAAGGGGCAGATCACTTCGGAGCCCAGTGTATCGTCTGTGCCATCGATGCACGTTTTTCGGAAGAAGATGGTACGTGGATGGTCTACACACATGGCGGCCGTAATAAAACATCCTGGAAGGCAGTAGATTGGGCAAAAGAGGCTGTACGCCTTGGAGCTGGTGAAATCCTGCTGACAAGCATGAACCAGGACGGAGAAAAATCAGGTTTTGATGTTGGTCTAACAAAGGCGGTACGTGATGCGGTAACTGTTCCTGTCATTGCCAGCGGTGGTGCAGGAAATGCCGAACACTTCCGTGAAGTGCTGCAGGAAGTAGATGCAGATGCAGCCTTGGCAGCATCGATTTTCCACTATAAAGAAACGAGCGTAGCAGAAGTAAAAAGCTATTTGCGAGAAAAAGGAGTGCATGTGCGATGAACGTAAAATTTAACGAGCAGGGGCTGATCCCGGCAGTTGTGCAGGATGCACAGTCTAAAGAAGTGCTAACAGTAGCCTATATGAACGAAGAATCACTGCAAAAGACGATTGAGACAGGAGAGACATGGTTCTATTCACGTTCCCGCGAAGAGCTTTGGCATAAGGGCGCGACAAGCGGTCATACACAAAAGGTAATATCGATCAAAGCAGACTGTGATCAGGACGCTTTAGTAGTAGAGGTCATTCCTGCAGGGCCTGCATGCCATAACGGCACGACGTCCTGCTTCACGGAATCTATCGTTGAAAATGAACGTCCGGGTTCCGTAGCCATTCTACCGCAGCTGGTAGAAGTCATTAAACAACGTGAAATCGATATGCCGGAAGGTGCTTACACTACATATTTATTTGAAAAAGGCATCGATAAAATTTGCAAAAAGGTCGGGGAAGAAGCAACAGAGGTTGTCATCGGAGCAAAAAACCGCGACAAAGAAGAAGTAAAGTGGGAATCGGCGGATCTTTTATATCACCTTCTTGTTTTACTTCAAGAGCAAAAAGTAGATGTATACGAAGTATTAGACGTACTGCAAAAACGTCATGAAGGAAAGAAATAAACAGAGAGTCTTACAGCAGAAAACAAGCATCCACAGCGGGCTTTCACGACCAATAACAATTGATGAAAATTCGTCATGAACAGATATAGCGGTATTTTGTACTGTTTATGCTATAATAGGGACAATTATGGGGAACGTGTCAGAGCGTTCCTCATTTCAGTGAGAAAATAATTTTGTGGAAATCCACATAAGAAGGGACAACACCCCGCCTTATGATAGGGGAGGTGTGTCCTTCTCATGTTTCGGAGGAAATATTGTTGGAAAATAAACGTCAAATAAAAACAAGAAATAACGTCGTTTCGTTTATTCCGAACGGTGATTATTATTATCAAAAAGCACTGACAGCCCTAGAACGCGATCAAATGGACAAGGCCTACAAATATATTAAGCGTGCTGCCGAGCTTAGCCCGGACGACGGCTTGATTTTAATGCAGTACGGAATACTGGAAATGGAATATCAAAATTTTGAACATGCATACGAATTGATTCATACCGCTTATCACCTGGATCAAAACGAGCCGGAAATTGTCTTTATGCTTGCCGAGGTCTCTGGATGTGTAGGAATGATTCATGATGCCAAAAAATATGCACTTAAGTATTTAGATATGGAGCCGGAGGGTATGTATTCGGTCGAGGCGCAGGAAATTCTGGATTTCGTGGAGTTTGAAAAAGAAGTGCTTGAAAACCTCGATGAAAACGATTCGGAGAAAATGGTCGGGCAGGAAAAGGCGCGCCGTTTAATGGAAAAAGGCGATTTCAATAAGGCAATTGAAGTATTAGAGGAATTGATTGAACGGTTCCCGGATGCTTGGGCGGCGTATAACAATTTATCACTCGCTTATTTTTATATCGGGGAAGCTGAAGAAGCACGTGCCTTGCTGCATCAAGTGCTGAGAGAAAACCATGGCAATCTGCATGCTCTCTGCAACTTGGCGGTGTTTGCCTATTATGAAAAGAATGAAGAGGAGCTATCCTCGTTGCTCGATATTTTAGCTAAAATTCAGCCGTATGAATGGGATAACCGCTACAAGCTTGGTGCTACACTTGCGCTGATCGGCCAATATGAGCAGGCATATAAATGGCTTCGCTCTATGAGCAAACGTGGTTATGAAGGAGATCCAGGCTTTTATTTCTGGCTATCGCAGTCTGCCTATTTTTCAGGACATGAGGAAGCAGCAAAGCAGGCATGGGCTTATCTGATCAAGCTCGACCCGACAAAGGAAGGCTTCGAGCCATGGCTGCATGATGCGAGCAAATCAAAAGCGCTTGAAAACAGCCGTGAAATTATTGTCGACAAGATTAACAGCGATTTTACATCCGATCGATTATTCGGCTTTTTCCTATTGAAGCGTTCAGCACATAAACAGGAAATTATCGCGCATCCAAAATGGATAGATGTTGCAGACTATAATGAAATAGAAAAATTATGTCTTGCCTATGCGCTGGGACATGAATTCAGTAAAAAGGCAAAAGGCCAGCTTAGCATATTACGCGGGATGGAAGTGGCAGAAGTAGTTGCAGACAAATATGATGCCATTCGTCTCGAAGCTGCCCAAGTGCTGCAGCTATGGTTTGCCCTGTTTGAATTGGCTGCAAAGGTCGACTATCCTTTTAGAAATGTGAAAGCATTAGCTGCTTCAGTTGACTACATGTTCCATTCGGCTATGGATGAAAAGGTGACGAAAAAGCAGTTTGCGGAGAAGTACGGAATCAGCGCTGCCACGTTAACGAAGTACTGCGATGAACTGGTTGATTTTGTACCATCTGAAGTGTAAGCATATATATTGAAACACACATAAATATCGCATACGATATAAATGATAGAAGTGTTATGAGGAGGATTTCAAAATGGCAGAAGAAAAAATTTATGATGTAGTAATCATTGGCGCAGGTCCTGCCGGCATGACAGCAGCAGTTTACGCATCACGTGCAAAACTTTCTACATTGATGCTCGAGCGTGGAATTCCAGGTGGTCAAATGGCCAATACGGAAGAAGTAGAAAACTACCCAGGTTTCGATACAATTCTAGGGCCTGAACTTTCTACTAAAATGTTCGAACATGCCAAAAAATTTGGTGCTGAATATGCCTATGGGGATGTTTCGGAAATTATTGATGGCGAAGAATATAAAACGATCGTCGCTGGTAAAAAAGAATATAAAACTCGCACAATTATCATCTCAACAGGCGCAGAGTATAAAAAAATGGGCGTACCAGGTGAAAAAGAGCTTGGCGGCCGCGGTGTCAGCTACTGTGCTGTATGTGACGGCGCATTCTTTAAAGACAAAGAGCTTGTAGTAGTCGGCGGCGGAGACTCAGCAGTCGAGGAAGGTGTGTATTTAACACGCTTTGCAAAAAAAGTGACAATCGTCCACAGACGTGACGAACTACGTGCTCAAAAAATTCTTCAGGAACGTGCCTTTGCGAATGAAAAAATCGACTTCATCTGGAACTCAACAGTGAAAGAAATCCATGAAGCAGATGGCAAAGTGGGCAGCGTTACACTTGCCTCAACAGTAGATGATACAGAAACAGCATTTAAAACAGACGGCGTATTCGTGTATATCGGTATGCTGCCGTTGACAGGACCGTTTAAATCATTAAATATCCTGAACGAAAATGGCTATGTTGTAACGAATGAAAAAATGGAAACGACAGTACCAGGTATTTTTGCTGCCGGGGATGTACGTGATAAAATGCTTCGCCAAATTGTCACAGCTACTGGTGATGGCAGTATTGCTGCTCAAACAGCGCAGCACTATATAGAAGAATTAAAAGAAAAGCTCGGTTTATAATTAACCGTACCTTAATCATATTGTAACTTCCTTGCAATAATGAAACAGTATAATAAAAGGTGAAACTGACTATTATCGTTAAAAAAGTTCTACTCCCTTTTATACTTACTTTAGGCTGTTTGACAGGCGCTAGCCTGAAAAACAGTCTCTTTTTTTGCGTGTATTTTTGGAACGGAAGTCGCAGACAAGTTATAATAAAAAAAAGAGCATCAGAATTAGAGGTGTGATGTATGCAAAGAATTGCCAACTTATTAGCGGTTCAAAACGATCAAGTGCTATTGCTCCAAAAACCTAGACGTGGCTGGTACGTAGCGCCAGGCGGGAAGATGGAAAGCGGAGAGTCTATCTATGAAGCGGCGGTACGTGAATTTCAGGAAGAAACAAATGTAACACCTCTAGATGTCCATCTAAAGGGCGTATATACAATGATTATCAAAAACGGAGAGCAAGTCGTCGATGAATGGATGCTCTATACGTTTGTAGCACGCGGAGTAGAGGGCACACCATTCGAAGAAACACGTGAAGGAAAACTGGGCTGGTATCCTGTCGAGGAATTAAAAACACTCCCGATGGCAAAGGGCGACCGAACAAATTTATTGTTTGCTGCCCACCAAAAGGGGACGCAATACGGCACGTTTGAATATACCGAGGATTTTGAGCTGATTAGCGAACAGATACAATCATCAATAGAATAGAGGAAAGAGGAGTGAGGGGGAACGTGGGTAATAGTCAGCATTACACACATGAATTAGTTATTATTACGGGAATGTCCGGTGCAGGAAAAACGGTGGCAGTGCAAAGCTTTGAAGATTTGGGCTACTACTGTGTAGATAATTTGCCGCCGGAGCTGTTAACGACTTTTTATACATTAATGAGAAATTCGGATAAGAAAATTTCACGCATTGCCGTTGTAATGGATTTGCGCGGACGGGAATTTTTCGATTCGATGATCGATGCGCTTGATACGCTTTTGCGGGAAGAAGATGTTAAGCCGCATATTCTATTTTTAGATGCCGACAATGAAACGCTTGTACGCCGTTACAAGGAGTCACGTCGTTCACATCCGCTGGCGCCTCTGGGCTTGCCTCTTGAAGGGATTAAGCAGGAAAGGCAGATGCTGTCCGAGGTGAAAGGCCGGGCTAAAACGGTGTTTAATACATCAAAAATGAAGCCGCGTGAGCTGCGTGAGCGAATTGCCCTCGAGTTTTCCCACGCCAGTACACCGACATTTTCAGTCAATGTCATGTCTTTTGGCTTTAAACACGGGTTGCCGATTGATGCAGACCTTGTATTTGATGTCCGTTTTTTAAAAAACCCATATTATGTAGATGAGCTCCGGCATAAAACAGGGCTCCAGACCGAAGTATCCTCGTATGTGCTGGCAACGGATGAAACGCAGGCGCTCATTACAAAACTGACAGACTTGTTTCAGTTTATGATCCCTCAGTATAAAGCGGAGGGAAAATCCCAGCTTGTGATTGCTTTTGGATGTACCGGCGGGCAGCACAGATCTGTGACACTTGCTGAATACTTCGGAAAATTACTGGGCCATACAGAACAGACGGTCATCACACATCGAGATATTGAGCATAGCCATAAAAAGGATGAATGAGGGGAAGCATCATAGAAAGGATGATGGAATGCGAAAGAGAAAGAAGAAAATCGTCGTGATAGGAGGAGGTACGGGACTGTCGACACTGCTGCGGGGGTTGAAAATGCACCCCTTTGATATTACAGCTATTGTAACAGTAGCAGACGACGGTGGTTCCTCCGGCAGACTACGCGATGATTACGACATTCCACCACCGGGAGATGTCCGCAATGTCATCGCGGCTCTATCAGATGTAGAGCCGCTTATTGAACAAATGTTTCAGTATCGTTTTAACAACTCCAATGAGCTGGGCGGGCACTCGCTTGGCAATCTTATGCTGACGGCGCTGACTGATATAACCGGTGATTTCAGCTATGCGATTGCCGAAATGTGCAAAGTACTGAATGTACACGGGAAAGTCATCCCAGCTGCGAATAAAAAGATAACATTACATGCAGAGCTGATAGATGGTACATATATTCAAGGAGAATCACGAATTCCAGATGCTGCCGTACCGCTTAAGCGCGTATTTCTTGCCCCTCAGGATGTGACGGCTTTGCCGGCTGCTGTTAAGGCTATTAAGAATGCTGATATGATCGTGATTGGACCAGGCAGCCTCTATACGAGTATCATTCCAAACTTGC
Source organism: Lysinibacillus sp. (assembly GCA_031181585.1). Classification (GTDB taxonomy): domain Bacteria; phylum Bacillota; class Bacilli; order Bacillales_A; family Planococcaceae; genus Lysinibacillus_B. Next base: position 3,818 of record JAPSKP010000007.1, on the reverse strand, counting down.
TTGTAAACGAAATTGGAAAGGCCGTTGTGGAATCGATGGCAAAGAAGATTTATGTTTGTAACTTAATGACACAGCGGGGAGAGACAATCGGCTATACAGCATCCCAGCATGTAGAGGCGATTCATGCACATGTAGGGACACCATTCATTGAGGTGATCTTAATCCATAACGATGAGATGCCCCAAAATGTAAAAGCCAGCTATAAAGAAGAGAATGCCGAGCCGGTCCTATTTGATGTTGATCGATTGACCGAGCTGGGGCTCCAAATTTTCAAAGAAGAAATCGCAATGGTTGAAAAAGGCATAGTCCGGCACCATTCATTAAATGTGGCAGATTGGCTATGTAAATATACAGAACTGGTTGAAAAAGAACAATCAAGTTTAACATGACAATATGGTATGATAGTGCATACATATTGTGTGAGAAAGGGGGGTATCAGATGTCATTTGCTTCAGAAACAAAAAAAGAGCTGACACAGGTTGATGCAGATGATTTGAGCTTGAAGGCAGAGCTGTCCGCCCTCATTCGGATGAATGGCTCGTTAAGTTTTGCTAACCGCCAGCTAAGTCTGGATGTCCAAACGGAAAACGCGGCCATTGCACGGCGTTTATATACGATTGTTAAAAAGCTCTACAAATATAATGTAGAGCTGTTAGTACGTAAAAAAATGAGACTGAAGAAAAACAATGTATATATTTGCAGAGTTCGTGAAGGGGCAAAAGAACTGCTGACGGATTTATATATCATTTCGGATGATTTCCAATTTAATCATACAATTGCGAAGGAGTTAATTCCGAAAACCCAGCAAAAACGCGCTTATTTGCGAGGCGCTTTTTTGGCAGGCGGATCGGTGAATAATCCGGAAACTTCTGCGTATCATTTAGAAGTATATTCACTTTATAAGGAGCATGGCGAAGCGCTTGCTGACTTAATGAATGAATTTTACCTAAATGCGAAAACAATTGAACGAAAAAAAGGCTTTGTAACCTATTTGAAAGAGGCAGAGAAGATTTCTGATTTCCTCAATTTGGTCGGAGCGCACCAGGCGATGCTGAAGTTCGAGGATGTCCGGATTGTGCGGGACATGCGTAACAGTGTCAACCGGATTGTAAACTGCGAAACGGCCAACTTAAATAAGACGATTGGCGCAGCCATCCGACAGGTAGAAAATATACGCTTTATCGAAAATGCAATTGGTCTTGATCAATTGCCGGAAAAACTCCGTGAAATCGCGCGTTTACGCGTAGAATATCAGGATGTAACATTAAAGGAATTAGGCGAAATGGTGTCTACAGGAACAGTAAGTAAATCGGGGGTTAATCATCGCCTGCGCAAGATCGATGAAATAGCCGATGCACTGCGCCGAGGAGAATATGTGAAAAGCTAAGCACAGATTTGTGCACTCTTTTAAAAAGCGGCAACGATTTCAACAAGAAACATTGTTCTTTTCCTGTGTTTTCGCTAAGATAAAAATAAATGGATGCACGGTTGTGAAAGGGAGTTATGCGAATGGTTGAAAACCAAGTGGAAGTAAAATTAAAATCAGGGTTACAGGCACGCCAAGCCGCACTATTCGTGCAGGAGGCAAATCGCTATAAGTCAGAGGTTTACTTACAGAAAGATGAAAAGAAAGTAAATGCCAAGTCGATTATGGGCATTATGAGCCTTGCAATCGCGAAAGGGACAACGGTAACCTTGATGGCTGAAGGTGACGATGCTGATACTGCGGTTACCTCGCTATCATCATTAATTCAAAAAGAAGATTAATTCACTGCACAACTCATTTGAGTTGTGTTTTTTTGCTAAGTATAGATTTAAGATAAAGCCGCGACATTTATAAAAAAGTTTAATTAAAAATTCTGTAGTGATATGCAAGGTTTTTCTTGCTCAATAAAAGGGCTTATGGAGGAAAATAAAACGCATATTCGTTTAAAAACGTAATTGAGGTTATCGAGAGGTGTCTTATGAACAAAAACACATGCCCGTGTTGTGGTTATCAAACATTGGATAGTGATGGTGACTATGAAATATGTACAATTTGTTTTTGGGAGGATGACCCCTTTCAAAAAGAAAATGTGTATGATACAGGTGCTAACCAGATACCTCTAATTGAAGCTCAAAGGAATTATAGTAGGTATGGCGCTTGTGAAAAGAGATTTGTTGTAAATGTTAGAAAACCTATTTCACATGATAAAAGGGACCCGAATTGGAAGGTTTTGAATGATGATTTGTATGAAATAAAATTAGCATGCAGAAAGTTTAAAGAGGGAATAGATAATATTGCAGATTTAGAACGTAACTTATCTTGGATTGGTGCTCCTAAAGAAATAACTAAAATTGTTAGAAAAGCGGAAAGTGATCTAGAAATGATTAGGTTTTGTACTTCCGATTATAAGCAAAGAGAAGAAGCAATAGAGGTTGTTGAGAATTTGTTAAAACAGTTAAATATTACATTGGAAGCTCAGGATTAGTTAAAGTAACGAGGTACTTTAATTGATTAAGTATTCCACAACTGGCACAATTTTTGAAGATGAATAGTGCTTTTCTCAGCATTAGAATCATATTATTGAATAACACTAAATATATAATTTGAATATTTATGTTAAAATATGGGTGACGATGTTATTTAAAAATGGAGGCTTTAAGTTGAAGAAAATGATTTGGCTAATTGGCACGATTTTAGCTATTAGTATTTCTGGTTATGCTATTGTGCAGTATTTTATATTAGGTGTAAGTAAGTCAGGGTTTGTGATGTCAAAAATAAGTTTTGGAGAAGTGTTAAATCCTCTCTGGTATATAATGTTATACATTCATGCATTCACAAGTCTAATAGCTTTAGTAATTGGTCCCTTTCTCCTGTCTCATAAGATACGGAATAAAAATCGAGAAAGACATAAAAAAATAGGGAAATTTTATTATCTATGTATATTATTTGGTGCTCTTACTGGCCTTTATTTAGCCTTTGAAGCAACAGGTGGAATCATCTCTACTTTGGGTTTTGGTTTCTTATCTATTTTCTGGATTATAACAGCAGGGGTTGCTCTTTTTAAAATCAGACAACGCCAAGTACAACATCATCGTAAGTGGATGATTCGAAACTATTCGTTAACCTTTGCCGCGGTAACTTTGAGGATTTGGTTACTTATTTTCATTCTTATAGCCGGAATTGAAAACTATGAAACAAGTTATATAATTATATCGTGGTTATGTTGGATACCAAACCTTCTCATAGCGGAGTTTTACGTAAACAAATCAGATAAAACTTTCAGTAACATAATCGATTTTTAAGAGGAAAGTAATAAAATAGTAATCTGATTAGAGCGCTAACCGGAGAGGTGGTTTAGTTCTTTTATTTACAAAATGATATATAAAACATTAAAATGCAATTTTTCTTTTCTTCCGTAATCAGGCGCGATTCTGTAACCAGAATCAGCGCTTTTTCATTTACTTACACAAGAAAAATTCCTTTTCACCCCGGCCGATTTAAGGAGTGGAGTGAACATATGCCTTTATCAATTGTGCGTGCAAAAGGGATTCTTTGGAGCGCAGTTCATCATGAATACGCTATCTTATTCTCCCAGGCAGGTCCATCTGTCAATATTGAGCCTGTTTCTTACTGGGTAGCAGCTTTATTTTGTTTTAGGAAACTTTATGCTTGATTAATTGCTTTATTATTTTAATTTGAATTTAGTTTTTATAAAAAACCAATCATTTTCAGCTTTTCATTTGTAGCGATTTCATTGAAATATAGTTTTATAAAAAGGTTGATTATTAAAATAAAGTATGATTTTTTAAAATAAAGAGTGGTAATTTATAAT
>JAPSKP010000063.1 GCA_031181585.1 Lysinibacillus sp. | reverse complement strand
ACGAGTGATCATTGGATAAAAAGAAAAATCGTGGGCAAGTGCCCACGATTTTTTTATAGTTTCACATCCGCTATATATGGAGCTTGTCCCTGACGGAAGTATGTGAATAAATAACCTTCTTTTTTAACTACTTGTCCTTGACGCAATTCTTTAATAGAAAGACTTGATGGCAGTATGAGAGAATGCTTAAACAGGTCCTTTTCACTGATGTTCATCGAGGCGAATTCTTTACCTGCTATTGATGCATCTGAGCGGATTGCTTTATAAAGTTCTTTTGCCTTATCTTCTGATACACGTTCATCCCACCACGTTTTGCGTGGGATGAATGACATCGGTTTAAAGTAGTCGATTACCATTAGGGTTTTAACAATACCTAAATCGACATGCGGCAAGGTACTTAAGAACTCCAGCAATCTTAGGAATAAGTCCTCTAGCTGATGACCGATACGGGACCATCCTCGGTCTTCCCAATACGTACCAAAGCTTTGGAAAAAGTCGAAAGGCGTCTCAAATACATCTGTAACTAAGTATTCGATTGTTCCATCCATCCGGTGGGCATTCCAATATTTCTCCAAAACGTCTTCTGCGTGTTTGATGCGCACAATATCATCAAAAGGGAGGACGTTATTGGAAAAGATTTCGTACGGAGCTACGTCAACATATGTGTAGCCATATTTTTGTGCCTCAAGACGAAGCCCAGTACCACGTAAAAGCTTTAGGAAGCCAAGCTGTAATTCTTCTGGACGCATGGCAAATACGTCGTTAAACGTTTTCCGGAAGGAGTAGTAATCCTCTTCAGGGAGACCTGCGATTAAATCAAGATGCTGGTCAATTTTACCTCCTTCTTTTACCATCGTCACAGTACGTTTTAATTTATCAAAATTTTGACGTCGTTTTACCAAATCATTTGTCAAATCGTTTGTCGATTGTACACCGATTTCAAAGCGGAAAAGTCCAGCAGGTGCATTATCGTTTAAAAATTGGATGACTTCAGGACGCATAATATCAGCGGTAATTTCAAACTGGAATACGACACCGGGTTTATGTTCATCAATGAGGAACTGAAACATCTCCATTGCATAGCTCCGGCTGATATTGAAAGTACGGTCGACAAATTTAATCGTCCGTGCCCCGTTATCCATCAAGAAGCGGATATCCTCTTTAATTTTCTCACGATTAAAATAGCGGACACCCACCTCAATGCTTGATAGACAAAACTGACATTGGAAGGGGCAGCCCCGGCTCGTTTCAATATATTGAATACGCTTGCCCAAATGAGGGAGGTCCTCTTCAAAACGGAACGGTGATGCTAGTTCCCGAAGATCTATTTTAGGCGGCTGTGCATGGATTTTAACCTTATTATTTTCTAGGTAGCAAATACCGCGTACTTCTTCTAGAGGGAGATTGCCATCAAAGTGATGCATTAGCTCCTTGAAAGAAACTTCTCCTTCCCCCATAATAATAAAATCTACTTCGGGTATTTTTCGAAGCCAATCATGGACATCATAAGAGACTTCCGGACCGCCCAGTACAATTTTTGTTTGCGGCAGCACAGTTTTCAACATGCGCACGACTTTAATGGTCTCTTCGATATTCCAAATATAACAGCTGAATCCAACGACATCAGGCTGCTTTTGAAACAAGTCCGAGACGATATTAAAAGCAGGGTCTTTGATTGTATATTCAGCAAGTTCAGCGTCAAATTCAGGACGAGCGCTTGCTTTAAGATAACGGATGGCCAAATTCGTATGAATATATTTGGCATTTAGAGTAGCTAAAATTATTTTCATATTCTAATCTCCTTCACGAACTATATTGTAACAGTGTAATGGTGGGTGAACAATATGATAAAAATTACCCATTCTATTCAAACCTAAATTATGGAATAATTTATACTACTTGTAAGATATAATTAGGAAAAAAATAAATAGTATGTATAAGATGAGAGATTTCAACATAAAATACGTTATCTGAGCTTGAAAGAAAGGGAGGAATGGCCATGGTATTAACCCCTAGCACAGATTTCCACCAAGATTCACAGCTAGCCAATCAATGTACGATATTTGTTTCTAAATCTTTGGAAATACTTTTTATCAGTAAGCAAACAAGAAATTTGCTAGAGCTAACAGAGAACGAATGTTTTTTACCGATTGCCGAGGAATCTATTAAGATATGGCAGGAATTCATAGAACAAGCATGCAGGCAATCTGAAGCTTGTAGTGAAATTCAGGTACAAACATCAACTCCGACTACTATTACCGTTAGCGGTAATTATGATGAGCTCTATGATGTTGTAATTGTTACAGTCCAAGATATAAAGCAACCGGCTCGAGTACAGTCAAGTTGGCCAGGTATTTCGATGTTCAACCAGATTGAGTTAGGTATGGTGGTTTTTGATGCAAAGGGACATATCCTGGATGTAAATCAAAAAGCTCTGCAATACATCGGTTTTAGTAAGACAGAGGTACTTACAAAACATTATAAGCAGATGCTGAAATATTTTACGTACGAGTATTCAGCAGCTTCTCAATTTTTTGAAAATATAGAAAAAAAGACGCCTTCTACACTACTCCTTCAAAAAAGTGATAGTACAGAACATTTTTATTATGAAATAAAGGCCATGTATGATCATGATAATGATTTATATATTATTTCCCTTTTTGATCATACAGCATACATGAGATTGCAGGCGCAGGTTAAGGAACAATGTTATTTAAAAGAGTTAGGCCAAATGAGTGCTTCCATTGCTCATGAAATTAGGAATCCGTTAACCGCTTTAAAAGGATTTATGGAACTGATTAAAAGCGAGGCTCCAGCAGGGCAGGAAAGCTACTTCTCTATTATGGATGAGGAGTTCCAACGGCTGGATTCTATATTATCTGAACTGTTATTTTTATCGGCTCCGCGCAAATCTTCATTGAAAAAGGTAGATTTAGTGGCACTTTCTAAAGAAGCAATTGATTTCATGCAGTTTGAAGCATTAATGCACAATGTCATTCTACAATTAGAAGTTGATGAACAGCTTCCCCATATCGTGTTAGGGAATGAAGGCCGACTTAAGCAGATGTTGATCAATCTAATAAAAAATGCAATTCAAGCAATGAATAATCAAGGGAATATCTCTATTCGGCTTCATGCCGCTTCACACTATGTTCAGCTTTGTGTACAGGATGAGGGAGTAGGAATGAGTGAGGAAGCATACAAAAACTTATTTAAGCCGTTCTTTACAACAAAAGATCAAGGAACAGGGCTGGGTTTACCGCTTGTGAAAAAAATTATGGATGATTTAAACGGGGTAATTGAGGTAGAGAGTATGTTAAATATTGGGACGACGTTTATCCTTACATTCCCGAATGCTCTCACAAATCAAGTAATTCTGCAGCGCGGAAATGTATTGCCCGGTTAAAATCACTTTGACAAAGCTTTTTTCTACTGGCTATAATAGCAATTAGAATAAAAAGTAGAGGATGATTTGTCAATGGCAACAGAAGAGGTAAAACAATCGCTTAAACTATTTATCGTATTATCACGTGCTCAAAAAGCGATTAGTGAGACGACAAATCAATTTTTCCAGCAAAAAGGTCTAAACCCTACGGAATTCGCCGTATTAGAGTTACTTTATCATAAAGGACGACAGCCGTTACAACAAATCGGAAACAAGATTCTGCTTGCAAGCGGATCCATTACATATGTAGTGGACAAGTTAGAGAAGCGAGGCCTTCTAAAACGCGTATCCTGTCCGACGGATCGCCGTGTAACATATGCAGAGATTTCTGAAGAAGGTTCTGCTTTTATGGGAGAAATTTTTCCCCAACATGAAAAAGAGCTTCACGAGCTGATGGGTGCCTTATCACCCGAGGAAAAAGAAGTAGCAATTGAGCTGTTAAAAAAGCTAGGGCGATCAATTAAAGATTTGTCATACTAAAAAAAGGAGCATGCATTTAGCAGGCTCCTTTTATTACTCAGTTATTTAACTGTTAGGCCCATTTCCAGCAGGGCGTTTGTTACTTCTGAGGATGTCCGGTCAAATACAGTTAAACGGACAATCTTTGATTCTTTTTCATAGATGACTGTAACCACTTGTTCTTCATCTTCAGCAAATGTCACAATGAATCCAGTAGCATGCTGGATTTCTTTATTTTTCTCTATTAAACTTTGAATATCATAGGGCTGATACTGGCCATCCGGCGCGGTAACTCCTACTGTACTTTCCGTTTGTCGTGCCATTTCTTCGTAATGTGTTTCATCTTTTGAAAATGTTTCAATACGCATTGAAATTTGATCATTAGCATCATATGTGACCATATCGCTGCCAGGCTCTTCAGCTGTAAGTGTAAAGCCTTCCGCTAAAGCAATTTCGTAATCCTGTTCTGGACTTGATGTCCAAGATAATTTCGCTTCTGTTTCCTGACCTTTTTCATCTACATACTGAATAGTAGATGGAGCGCTTTCCCCTGCACTTTCCTCTGAAGTTTCATTGGATGCTGCTTCCTCAGAAGTTTCGTTAGATGTTTCTTCTTCGTTACCTTTGCTTTCGTCTTGCGTTTCTGTTGTTTCATCCGCAGAACCTGCTGTTTGTTCGTCAACTGGAGTATTATCTTCCTCCGTAGTATTACAAGCTGCGAGTAGGAGCATTGCTGATAATGCCGATGTAAAAAGTAATGTTTGTTTTTTCATCCTTCTTGTCCTCCTTGTTAATAATTTGACGTGTTGCAGGGAAGTAAGTTCCGCTTAATTAAATAATAGGCAAAATTAGAAATAATAACAACACAAAAGTAAGGTGGGCGACAATAATCAATGGCAGACTCTTCTTCCATTCATATAATCCACCCCATATTAAGCCTGCTATGATCGCTGCAAGAGCGCCTGGCAGGAAACCGCTGACTGCGAGGGAAATGGAAAATAAAAGAGCAGTTATGAATACCGCATATAAAGGAGAAGTAAAGCGCTTTAATTGTTGCTGAACATAGCCGCGCCAAAAAATCTCTTCACCGATTACGATAATGAAAATTAGCATTAAATAATGCCAAATATTTGTTGGTCCATATGTTGCCAGAAATTTGGCGATGTCTTTTTCAGCAGAGCTATCGATATATGGAAGCAATACATATCCTAATTTGACAAGGCCGTATGTAATCGTTCCATACCCTATTCCGTAAATTAAATAACGCCAAGTTGGAAGCTGGTCCTCGAGCTTCCCAAAAATAAGGGCGATAGCGATTCCCACTAAGAGAGTAAAAGCATACAAGTACCAAAAAATAGCTTCCTCCCCAAATGTATAGATCAGCATAGCATAAACGAAAAGTAAAGATAGAAGGAGCACGATCGTTTGTTTATGTTTCATCATTTTCTAGTTCCCTCCTAGATTACAGTGTAACAAAAAAACACCCCTTCATCATCTTTTTAAGATGAAAAGGAGTGAAAACATTTATGCATCTTTACTATGTAGTATTTTATATCTTTTATGATTTACCACTGTCTTTTCTTCCATTTCTAGATAGTGGAAGTTTTCCATGATTGTCAAATTAACAATAACAGAATTTTCATTCACTTTCTCCACTAGTCCCTGCAGACCGTCTTTAAATTCGACAACATTCCCAACTTCAGCTATTTTCACAAGCAGTCAGCTCCTTTATCGACTAATACTTTACAGTGTGCCTCAATTTTGGGAAAAGGTAAAGAGTTTTTTGAATAATTAATAATAAGAAATAGCATTTTTTATAATTTAAGTCTATTTTCCCTTATACCTTTAGAGAGGGAAAATGCCACCTGCTTGTTCTTATAATATAATATTACAAGAGCTAGGAGCATATGCCATGCTGAGAAAGCTTATACAGCTTCAGGAAAATTAACATCAAAATTTGTCTTTTTACCTCATACGAGTGTTTCAATTGTATAATAGGGGTGGGTTACTAAGGAAAAGGTGGAGTAAAAATTGGAAGCATATAAACAATTATTAGATCAGTTACGAAGTGGTGAGATAGAGAAGGTGGAAATTTCGAAGGCTGAATTTTTAGCCTTTCGTGAGGTTTTGGTAAAGGATCCGCAGTTCAAACATTTCCGAGGGGAAGCGAAACAAGGCGGGAATATAATTTTTACATTTTTAAATGCTCCTAGAACATGAAATATTTCCCATTACCTTCAATTTATCGTATAATAAACTAATAATTTATTTCATATGGGGGGCAACCAATGGAAAAAGGCATTTTAAAGCAAGTAGAACTTACACGTACACTCATGATTCAATCCGGTTTGAAGCATGGCTTTCAAAATGCAAAAACAATCCAACTAAGTAGAAGACTTGATGAATTGCTAAATGAATTCGATATGCTAAGTACGGATGAAAAGGAAAATGAATTTACTCAAAAAAATTTTCTGCAATAAATCTTTAAAAAATGTTTAAGTCTTAAAAAAGTGGGAATAATACTTTTGAACACAGCAACATTCTCATTTCCCCCTTAAGAGCAGATGCCGAGAAGCAGCTGCTCTCTTTTTTTGTAATAAAGTAATAAGGATGTTTTAATCCATATCCTCATCTGGTCAGTTTATAAAATTTTATATTCATTCGAATTTTTCAGATTATTCCTCTTAAGATTTGATACACTAATAAAAAGGAGGAATGTAAAATGAATAAGAATATTGCCTTTATCGGTACAGGTGTAATGGGTACAAGCATTGTGAAACATTTACTCAAGGCTGGTCATGAAGTGACAGTCTATAATAGGACTAAAAGTAAAACAGATGAACTTGTGGAACTCGGAGCGAAGTGGGCATCTACACCTGCTGAAGCAAGTGTAGGGCAGGATATTATCTTAACAATGGTAGGCTATCCTAAAGATGTGGAGGAAGTGTTTACAGGCGAGAATGGAATTTTCCGAACAGCGAAAGCTGGAGCCATTGCTGTAGATATGACCACATCGGAACCAAGTCTAGCAAAAAAATTATTTGATCTGGGTCGAGAAAAAGAGATACATATTATAGATGCCCCGGTATCTGGTGGAGATGTAGGAGCGCAAAATGGCACACTCTCTATTATGGTTGGGGGAGAAAGAGAAATATTTGATCAGCTGCTGCCTATTCTTGAAATATTTGGTGCGAATATAGTCTACCATGGTTCGGCTGGTGCTGGGCAACATGCTAAAATGTGCAACCAAATTGTCATTGCCTCAGGAATGATTGGAGTATGTGAATCGATGGCCTATGGTTTAAAGGCTGGTCTCTCTATGGAGGATGTCCTAAAATCGATTACTTCCGGGGCTGCAGGATCCTGGTCATTAACTAATCTGGCACCGCGAATGCTAAAGGGTGATCTAGAACCAGGGTTTTATATAAAGCATATGGTCAAGGATATTAAAGTTGCCATTGAAGAGGCGGAAAGAATGAACCTTCAGCTTCCGGGCCTTACATTAGCCAAAGACTTATATGAAGAGCTGGTGAGAAGAGGTTATGGAGAAAAAGGAACACAGGCATTAATTCAATACTATACAGAAAAGTAGAAAAAGCAAAAAAAAAGCAATGTTCCTTTTGTGAAAAAACGACCATTTTGTCACATGTCCTTCGGAATTATCCTAAAAATCGAATATAGGAGAAATGCCCTGTCTATGATACAATTACTGTATATATAGGTAAACGTCGAAAGGGGCGGGCAAGTTTTGGTAAAGGAAAACAAAGGTATCTTATTAGAAAGCGGTACAAATGAGCTTGAAATTGTAGAATTTGAAGTCGCTAATAATAAGTTTGGTATTAACGTAATTAAGGTGAAAGAAATTATTCAGCCTATGAATGTGACATTTATTCCTCATGCACATCCACATGTAGAGGGGATTATCCAGCTTCGTGGAGAGGTTCTGCCAGTAGTAGATATGCTGAAAGTGTTAGGTATCCCACATGCAGAGCGTAATCCACAGCAAAAATATATTGTTGCGGAATTTAATAAGCAGCGTGTTGTATTCCATGTTGATAATGTAACACAAATTCACCGTATTTCTTGGGATCAGATTGAAAAGCCGTCGGATATGTATCAAGGCGGGGCATCACAGGTTATTGGGGTAGTAAAATACAATAATGAGATGATTCTCCTGCTTGATTTTGAGCGCATTATGGTGGATATTAATCCGGCCTCTAGTATCAGTGTAGAGTCGGTGAAAAAGTTAGGGAAGCGTGATCGTACTGAAAAGAAGGTTATTGTTGCAGAAGATTCACCGCTGCTGCGTAAATTGTTATTCGATACGATGTCAGAAGCAGGGTATGCAAATGTAGATTTCTTTGAAAATGGCCGTGATGCGTACGATTATTTGGAGGCGCTTGTAAAGGCCGATAAAAATATTGAAAAGCATGTTCAACTGGTGGTAACAGACATTGAAATGCCGCAAATGGACGGGCATCATTTAACAAAGAAAATTAAATCTAACCCAGATTTGGAGAAGCTTCCAGTTATCATTTTCTCGAGCTTAATCACAGACGACCTTCGCCATAAAGGGGAGGAAGTAGGAGCAGAGGATCAAATTTCAAAACCGGAAATTGCAGAACTTATTTTACGTATGGATCAATTGATTCTCTAAATAACAGTGCCTGTAATCAGTAAAATATGATGAAAAAAGTCGGGTGCTATTATGGTATTCCGGCTTTTTTTCAAAGTAAAGATAGAAATGTATAGTAAGGCTTGAAGGGCAATAGACCGTATCTAAAATGAAAAGATTTCAGAGTTTTGTATGATAGAGAAAAATCGGGATGAATGTTAATGGATAGCTGTGTTGCTGATTAAAGAGAGAAAGAAGTGAACCACATGAATAACTTAAAAACAGCTATTATTGACATCGGCTCGAATACAATTCGGCTTGTGCTGTATAAATACGATAAAAATGAAGGGCTGCATGAATTTGGCAACATCAAGACAGCAGCCCGCCTGCGTACGTACCTGCTCCCTTCCGGTGAAATGAGTGAAGAGGGCATGCGTCTTTTATCGCAAACACTTTTATCATTCAAGCAAATATTAGAGGATTATGGAGTGACGGATATACTTGCTGCCGCTACCGCTGCAGTACGTCAAGCGGTTAATAGAGATGAAGTGGTGGAACGCATGAAGAGAGAGACGGGAATAGAACTGGACATCCTGTCTGAAGAGGAGGAAGCCTATTTTGGCTTTTTGGCAGTCGTTAATTCCATGGATACACCTTCAGCTGTCACAATCGATATAGGCGGAGGTTCTACAGAAATAACGCTATTCAAAAACAAAAAGCTTCAAAAAACCTATAGCTTCCCTTTTGGCACAGTGAGCTTGAAGCAAAAATTCGTCAGTGGCGCCATTATGAATGAGGAGGAACGGCAGGCACTGCACGTCTATGTGAAACAACAGTTTGAAACGCTAAATTGGATTCGGAAAGTGAATCTGCCGATCATTGCGATTGGTGGGAGCGCCAGGAATGTAGCGCAGGTTCATCAGCAGCAAATCCAATATCCTCTTTCAGGTATTCATCAATATGAAATGCAGGAAGCAGATTTACTAGGGTTGAAGAGAAATCTCAGCAAAATGACATTTGAACAACTAAAACAACTAGACGGGCTATCAACTGATAGGGCTGATATTATTGTGCCAGCCCTGGAAGTATTTACGACGCTTATGAATGTAGTAGGTACAGAGAACTTTCAATTAAGCAAAAAAGGACTGCGTGAAGGACTCATTATTAATCGGGTGCTGCAGGGAGATGCAAAAGCATTTGATAAATATAATGTTTTTGCGGAAAATGCGAAAAGGATAGCTTTTGAATATGGGCGCTCTGAGGAAGAAATGGACACTCTTCATCAGTTAAGCGGGCAGTTATATAGAGAGAGCTGTGACTTGGAGTTATTCAACTATAAGGAGGAGGATCTGCGATTAATTCAACGGGCAGCAAAGGTATTTGGGATCGGTGAGTATATTGAGCTCGACTCCTCGAGTCAGCATACTTTCTACCTGTTGTCGAATCAGTCTATTGCAGGGATGAACCATATTAATCGAATCAAGCTGGCACTATTGGCTTCCTATAAAAATCGTGATTACTTCCGCCGTTTTTCAGCTCCATTCCAGACGTGGCTAACGAGAGAGGAGTTGAAGGAATTAAGAGACTTCGGGGCATTATTGAAATTCGTCTATGCTTTAAATGTATCTAAAAGAAACGTAGCAAAGCAGTTAACATTAGAAATGATTGATCAAGTTATTCATATACAGGTGATTATAAAAGGAAGCGCAATAGCCGAAATATATCAGGCAGAAAAGGCAAAAAAACATATTGAACGTGTATTTAAGCGTGAGGTGCAGCTTCATTTTAAAGAAGAAAGGTGGCAATGAGTATGACAATCAATTTTGAAGAACTGCAAAAGGCATACTTGAACCCGGGGCTTGCGGAGGCGGCGGCGACCGATTTTGAACACACAGCAATACTCGATGAAATTGCAAAACCTCAATATTATAATAACCGGGAGCTTAGCTGGCTGGCCTTTAATGAACGTGTACTTGAGGAAGCAGAGGATGAAAATAATCCGCTTTTAGAACGTTTAAAGTTTCTGGCGATTTTCAGCTCAAACCTTGATGAATTTTTTATGGTACGTGTTGCCGGTCTTCAAGATCAAATTAGAGCGGGCTACCATAAACCTGAAAATAAATCCGGCCTCACACCTAAAGAGCAGCTAGCGAAAATTGCGGAACGTACACAAGCACTCGTACGTCGCCAAACAGAGGTGTACCGTTTTTTAGTCGATGAGTGTCTGCCAGAGGAAAAGATTCATATAAAAGATTTCAAATATTTATCAATGGAACAAAAGCAATATATCAATGAACTTTTTGAAGAAACCATTTTCCCTGTGCTAACGCCGGTAGCTGTGGATGCCTATCGTCCATTTCCCACACTGCTTGGTAAGACATTAAACCTTCTTGTTAGATTGGAAAATAATCAGGCGGATGGAGAAAGCCCAGATCGTGTCGCCATTGTACAAGTTCCATCAGTATTAGATCGGTTTATTAAAGTACCATCCAGTGAAGATGAAGCAATATTTGTTTTGTTAGAAGATGTAATTACAAGTCATATCGATCGATTGTTTTTCGGTTATAAGGTCAAATCATCACAGGCATTTCGACTGACAAGAAATGCAGATTTGACGATTCATGAAGAAGGAGCACAAGATTTGCTTTTTGAAATCGAAAAAGAACTGAAAAAACGTAAGTGGGGAGTCGGTTCACGTCTGGAAGTACGTGACGGCGAAATGAATGAAGAGGTACTTGCTTATTTGCTAGATGAATTCGAAATCAGCGAATCAGATGTATTTAAAATTGATGGTCCTCTTGATCTAACATTCATGTTTTCCTTTGTAAAGGCAGTTTCCATAGGACGCGAGCATCTCGAGTATGAAAGTTTTATCTCTCAACCACCGCTGGACTTAGGGTCAGATGAAGATATTTTTGAAAAGGCATTGACTCAGGACTTGTTTTTCCATCATCCTTATGAATCCTTTGTCCCGATTGTGGATTTTATTACAGAGGCAGCAAGTGATCCCTCTGTACTTGCAATTAAACAAACGTTATATCGTGTGAGCGGTAATTCTCCTATCATTCAAGCGTTGAAGCAAGCAGCTGAGAATGGCAAGCAGGTGACGGTGTTAGTCGAACTGAAAGCACGCTTTGATGAAGAGAACAATGTTCACTGGGCAAAACTGCTTGAACAGGCGGGCTGTCTCGTTATTTATGGCATGAATAATTTAAAAACGCATTCAAAGATTACATTAGTTGTCCGCCGCCGCCAAGGGAAAATTGAACGGTTTGTCCACCTTGGGACAGGAAACTATAATGACGCGACAGCGAAGATTTATACGGATATGGCCATCATCACCTCTAATAAGGAATTCGGTATTGATGCAACTAACTTTTTTAATTATTTAAGCGGCTATACAGAAAAACCACAATTTCACCATATTGTCGTAGCGCCATTTGATATTCGGGATGAATTCATCCGTCTCATCGATGAGGAAATCGAATGCCACAAAAAATATGGCAACGGTTTTATCCGGGTCAAAATGAATTCCTTAACGGATAAAGATTTAATGATGAAATTATATGAAGCATCGATAGCCGGAGTAAAGGTGGAGATGATCATCCGGGGAATTTGCTGCTTACGGCCAGGCATTCCGGGAATTAGTGAAAACATTACGGTCACTTCCATCGTTGGGCGTTTCCTGGAGCATTCTCGTATTTATTGGTTCCACAACAATGGTGAAAATAAAATCTTTTTATCTTCAGCAGATATGATGACACGTAATATGATTAAAAGGGTAGAAATTTTATTTCCTGTTTATGCTGCGGATATTAAAAAGCGAATTCAGCGCATTATGGAACTGCAGCTGCAGGATACTCAAAAAGCCCGTATACAGGATTCGAATGGAAAATATCACTATAAAGAAGACCATAATAGCGACAAGAAAATCAATAGCCAGGAAATCTTCTTGCAGGAGGCAATTGGAGAGCCTGTGGAAGAGTAGAGTAGAGTGATGACTGGATATTAGTATAGCCTTGCTGATTAGTGAGGCTATATGAAATTTGAAAGTATCACGGTGATTGTTGGATGGGAGGGTCCGAGGTGATAAGAATCATACCAGAAGAGAGAGAACAGGCTTTGCAGCAAATCATTCGACTAAATCCATTCGATGCTGTTGTCATGTTGAAAGAAGTGCAGTGCCGTTATATCGTTGAAGAAACAAATGAAAGGGCCATCCGATTGTTCGGTAATTTTCCAGAAAAAAAATTGGAGGCTGAACGCTTCTTTGGGGCAGAGGATTGGGAAGTGATACGTGCTTTCGTTGCCGAAGAAAGCAGAGGAGTACAATACATAAATATTCAAGCAGGAAAGCAGTATGCCTGCTATATCCAGAACCTTATAGTAAATAACGAACCATTATTCTTTGTCGTTTTACGAACAGTCACTGACCATGAGCATTTTGCTTATGAAGATGAATTAACAGGTTTATTGAACCGCCGGGCTTTGCAGGATCGTTGGGAAGCCATGATGGAAGAAAAGAAGGGGCTGAATACAGCGCTTCTGATTGTCAACCTGGATCGGTTCAAGAAATTTAATGAATCGCTTGGAAAGCCAATGGCGGATGGAATGATAGCCATTATTAGCAGCTGGTTTAAAGGACTGCGAAATGAGAAGTGTGAGGTTTTTCGCTACAACGGGGATGAATTTGTCTTTACCTTCCATTATCAGGAGCACGAAGAAGTAGAGAAGCTAGCCGCGCACATTTTGACGCTGCTTAAGAGACCGATTGTTGTTGAACAGCAAGATTATTATGTGACTGCTTCAATCGGTATCGCTATCAGTATTGCGGAACAAGGCCCGCAGCTGGACACAATGCTCCACCATGCAGACCAAGCATTGTTCCATGTAAAAAGCCATGGCAGGAACCATTATAGCTTCTATCAAAAAGAAATGAATCAAGTATTCCCGAACGAAGCATTACTAGAGGCTCATCTGCGGAGAGCGATTGAATTAGATGAGCTATCCATCCATTTTCAGCCTCAAATTGATCTACAGTCTAAAAGAACTGATAGTTTTGAAGCATTGATTCGCTGGCATAATCGAAAGTTCGGTTTTGTCACACCCGGCCAATTTATTCCCCTTGCAGAATCATCGGGTCTTATTTTAGAGATTGGTGATTGGGTGCTAGAGAGAGTCGGCAAGTATATGAAGGAGTGGCGAGAAAAAGGATATAGACCGGTCCGCATTGCTGTAAATATTTCACCAAAGCAATTTAGGCAGGCGGATTTCGTAAACAAGATTGAGCAGTTGATTAAGCGCTATGATCTAGATCCTGCTTTATTAGAGCTGGAAATAACGGAAAGCTCTATGACAAATGTAGAGGATACTACACGTGCGTTACAAAAGCTTAAAAAGATAGGGGTTTATGTATCGGTAGATGATTTTGGTACAGGTTACTCTTCCTTAAGTTATTTAAAAACCTATCCTATTGATATTATAAAAATTGATCAATCGTTTATAGCTGATATCGAGAAGGATGAGAAGAATGAAGCGATTGTCGAGGCGATTATTTCCCTTTCTCATAGTCTCGGTTTAGAAGTGATAGCAGAGGGTGTGGAACGGAAAAATCAAGAAAAATTTTTGAGTAGTCTTCACTGTAAAAAAGTTCAGGGCTACCTTTATGACAAGCCGCTCCCAGTTGAACAAATGATTACACAATACTTGATGAATTAACGAAGGGCTGTCCTGAAAGTCATCGAACATGACTTTTTCTAGGATAGCTTTTTTATTTGTCTGCTCAGAGAAGTTATTAGCCCCCTTTGAAATGTACATTTTTGGCTATATCCATATACTACGCTGTACCGAAAAGCGAATATTACGCGTTACATTTGCCGATTCCTGCAATATATCTCCTTTTACAAAATACATATAAAATACTCGTTCATTTCTTACTATGTAGATAACTCACTCAATAAACAATCCTGCTTGTTATAATAGCATGATAGAAACAGCATCCTCGGCGAATAAAGATCGTAAATCCGCTCGTACCCTAACTGCATAAATTTGCTGCAGATAAGCTCATACTAAATAGAAACGAAAGGGGGATGTTTGGATGAATGCATTATGGTGGGGAGCGTGCATTATTGTCGTTGCTTTATGCGGAATTGCGGCTTACTCGACTGTAGCTGTTGGAAAACATATTGATCGCCGTGGTTCGGAGCATGACACAATTAGTTCGGCAGTTGCCCGTCACCCGTTTTTGCTGAACCCTATTATTATGATGTACTTTGTTGTCGGAATATTCATGGCAATCGTCATTTTCTATTACGCAGCGGCAAGTAGATAACGGAAGGTTCTAACCAACAAGGAGCACTGCAGGCGATTAATTATATGGCCTATAGTGCTCCTGCTTCCTTTTTTTAACGAGCTTGCCCGTAGAAAAGGGGAGCGGGCTTTCCAGTATTTATGTTGAAACCGCGGCAGCCTCTTATATAATAATAAAAGGAAAAATTTATGAATTTCAGGGCTCCTATGCATAGGCACTCTAAAAGCAAGTGTGATATGATAATTACGAGTGTACTATCCTGTTCGATTTTTGGGCAGTAAAGGAGTAGAATGACATGCTTTCAACAAACAACAAAGAATTATTGGATGTACCTATCAAAGACTTTATTATTTCATCTGAGAAGGTTGCCCATGTCCAAAGTGGAAACAGTGCGGAACATGCATTACTTGTCTTGACGCGTACAGGTTACTCATCTATACCTGTATTGGATATTAAATACCGATTACAGGGATTGCTTAGCAGTAAAATGATTACGGAAGCAATTTTGGGCTTAGAGCGAATTGAATATGACCGTCTACCAGATATTAAGGTAGATGATATAATGGAAAGGGAAGTCGCTTATTTAAAAATTACAGATACTTTCAAACGCGCTCTTGATCTCGTCATTAACCATGCTTTTCTTTGCGTAGTGGATGAGGATGGAACCTTTGCTGGTATTATGACTCGTCGTGTCATTTTAAAACAACTAAAAAAATATATTTATCAAAGTGAAGGATAAAAATGATCGGCAAAATCCATAAAGGGTTTTGTCGATTTTTAACTTCTTTCAGCAGAGGTCCTGCATCTATAGGCGGCTGCCATAGAAAGATTTTATTTAACGAATGTTCAAACGTTTGGTGAAAGAAGATCCTCTAGGCGAAGTAATGCAAAAATCGATTAAAGAAGAAGGAGGGAATTTGATGACAGCAACGGAAGCGGAAATCATTAAAGTGCTCGCTGAAGAAAGAAATATGCGAAAAGCGGCAGAACGGCTGTTTTTAACTCAGCCTGCCCTATCTCAACGTTTACAGTCTATTGAAAAAGAATGGGGAACACAGCTATTCCTTCGTTCGCAGCGAGGGCTGACACCAACTCCGGCAGGGGAGCTTGTCATTCAGTATGCAAATGAACAGATTGCAAGACGCGAGGAAGTGTTTGAAACAATCCAGGCATTGAATTCAAAGGTGCACGGGACACTGAAGATTGCATGTGCCTCCATCGTCGGACAAAATTGGCTGCCAAAAGTGTTAAAGGACTTTGTTACATTCTATCCAGATACAAAAATTTCTCTGATGACAGGCTGGAGCTCGGAGATTGTTAAAGCCTTGTATGAAGGAGAAGCACATATCGGTATCGTACGTGGGCAGGCGGACTGGAAAGGAAAGAAAATCCACTTATTTCGGGATATGATGTACTTAGTCGATAAGGAAATCCAGGCGCTGGATGATTTACATACAACTGACCGGCCATTCATTCAATTTAAAAGTGATTCCGATTATTATCAGGAAATTCTACAGTGGTGGCAGCGCCATTTCAATCAAAATCCACGGCATCAAATCATCGTTGACCAAATTGAAACGTGCAAGCAGATGGCGCTCAATGGGATTGGTTTTGCCATTTTACCTTCTATTACATTGAATGGTTCTGAGGAGGTAAATAAGTTACCGCTCCTTCATTCTGATAATGACCTGGGGCTGACACGGGATACATGGCTGATCGGCTATGAATCTGCCTTCGAACTGCGTCAGGTCCAGGCTTTCGTTGATGTCGTACAGGATCATGCGCGTTGTTTATATGAATATAAAAATTAATTACGTGATATTTGACAGAAATTTTAGTACAATCAAAACGTGTTAATTATTCTTACATAGAGAGAGGTTATAATAAGATGAGCGAAAAGTTGAATGCACAGCAAATTATTGAGTTTATTTCCACTGCAAAAAAAGTGACACCGGTTAAAGTATACGTAAAAGGTGAAGATGTAGCATCTTTATCATACGGACAAGATACAAAGGTATTCGGCGAAGGTAATAGCGCAGTTGTGTTCGGTGAGTGGAGCGAAATACAGGCAGCTCTGCAAAGCCATGGCGAAAAAATCGAAGACTATGTAGTTGAAAACGACAGAAGAAATTCAGGCGTACCATTACTAGATATGAAACATGTGAATGCTCGTATTGAACCAGGTGCAATTATTCGTGATCAAGTCACAATTGGTGACCAGGCTGTCATCATGATGGGTGCAATTATAAATATTGGAGCGGAAATCGGTCCAAAAACAATGATCGATATGGGTGCTGTTCTTGGTGGACGTGCAACGGTTGGTGCAAATTGTCATATTGGTGCTGGTACAGTGCTTGCCGGCGTAATTGAGCCGCCAAGCGCACAGCCGGTTATTATTGAAGATGATGTAGTGATCGGTGCCAACGCAGTCGTACTAGAGGGCGTACGTGTCGGAAAAGGTGCTGTTGTAGCTGCAGGGGCCATTGTTATTGAAGACGTAGCTCCTTATACAGTAGTTGGAGGGGTTCCAGCCCGTGTACTAAAAGAGTTAGATGAAAAAACAAAGTCAAAAACAGAAGTAATTGACGCATTACGAAATATTTAAGAAGGTGACTGCATGCAATCATTGATTGAAATCCGCCGGGCCCTGCATCAAATTCCGGAGCTCGGTTTTCAGGAATTTAAAACACAGGCGTATATTTTGGCATTTTTAGCAGAATTGCCGCAGGAACATCTGGCAGTTACAACCTGGCGTACAGGTGTTATCGTACGCATTGCTGGTACGAGTCCAACTAAAACGATTGGCTGGCGGACGGATATCGATGGACTGCCTGTCACAGAAGAAACAGGTGTTGATTATGCGTCTAAGCATGCAGGCCATATGCATGCATGCGGCCATGATTGTCATATGACAGTTGCACTTAGTCTTGTCGAAGCTTTTACTGCCAATCGACCAAAGCAAAATGTCATTGTCTACTTCCAGCCTGCCGAGGAAGGTCCAGGGGGCGCAGAGCCAATGCTAAATTGGCTGAAGGAAGAGAGACCGGATCTTGTGTGCGATGAAATCTATGCGCTCCATATTGCACCGGAATATCCCGTAGGCACGGTGGCTACTCGTCCAGGATTGCTATTCGCTAATACATCAGAGCTCTTCATTGACTTAAAAGGCGTTGGCGGACATGCTGCTTATCCTCATAAAACACGGGATATGACCATTGCTGCAGCGAATCTTTTGCTTCAGCTGCAGACAATCGTCAGCCGTAACATTGATCCGATGAGTAGTGTTGTCATTACTGTTGGGAAAATGACGTCCGGTACAGTGCAGAACGTTATTGCAGAAAATGCCCGTTTAGAAGGTACAATTCGAACATTGAATGCTGATTCCATGCAGGAGGTAAAGCGTCGAATAGAGGCAATTTGCGCTGGGATAGAGGCCGCTTTCGAATGTACAGTGGTTATCGACTACGGCTCAATGTATTATGAAGTAAATAATGACCCTGCATGTGCAGAACGTCTATTAGCCTTTGCAAAGGAATACGATGGGGCAACGGACTATCACTGTCCGGCTGCTATGACAGGGGAAGATTTCGGGTATTTTGTTAAGGAAATCCCGGGAGCTATGTTTTGGAGCGGTGCCAATTGCTCATACGGGCTACATCAATCAAAGATGAATCCTGATGAAGAGCTGCTGGCGTTCAATACAGGGTTTGTTGAGGCATTTATTCGAAGCTTATAAAATGGGAGGTGTCTAGAAAGCGAAAGCTTCCTGGCATCTCTTTTTTCATAAATTGGATAGCTGCAGTACGCTATTCTTCCTCTTATTAAGAAAAGGGTCGCTCGAGAATATT
>JAPSKP010000062.1 GCA_031181585.1 Lysinibacillus sp. | reverse complement strand
GCAAGCTAGTCACGAATTATGATGTGCTGAAAAGTGCACAAAAAGAGGCGGATGCAGTAGACAAGGTGCGTGCCATGATTTCGGAAATCAATCCGAATGTAGGCAACTTCTCATCTAAGGTAAAGGCAGCGCGCTCTGCTTATGATAAGCTATCAACACAGCAAAAGCGTCTCGTTACAAATTACTTCCTATTAGAGGACTATGAAACCCAGCTTAACGGTTCATCGTTATTTTTCTAAACATATTGTTTTTTAAAGAAATTTTGGTACTATAAATGAATGAACTTCGCCTTTCATATATTGAAAGGCGAGTTTTTATTGAGAAGGGGAGGTACGCAATTTGAAGAAAATAGGTATTCGAATCATTTCTTTTCTACTCATCTGTTTATTAGTATTTCCTCCGATGGCAGGAGCCAAGAGCGTGCAAGCCAATGACGTAAAGACTACTGATTGGTCCGCATCCTCTATTAATAATATGTTGGAAAATGGCTATATGCATGTCGATCAAAATAGCCGCTTTTGGCCTCACCGGCCTGCTACCCGGGCCGAAGTAGCAGAAACTATTGCCAGCGCGCTGCAATTGCCGCTGAATGCTTCTATATCCTTAAAAGCTACAGATCTTCCAGCTTCACATCCGCAATACCAGGCAATTCGTAAGCTGGTAGAGCTTGGTGTCATGGATAACCGGACGTCTATTTATCCGGATAGTAAAGTAACACGTGCGCAAATGGCAAAAATGCTGTCCATTGCGTTTGAGGTCGTCGTAGACAATAAAAATGAAGCGAAATTTGCTGATTGCGGGCCTCGTTATTGGGCAACAAATTATATTGAATCGCTTGCAGATGCAGGGGTTGTTCATGGAAAACCGTATCAAAAATATGATCCGAATGGGCATGTGACACGGGCACAGCTGGCTGCAATGGTTTCCCGGAGTCTTTATTTCAAGTCGCAAATTGCCAAGCTGGAAATTGCATATGATTTTTTAGGAAAAACATATATTTCGACGTTTAAGGAAAATGAAGCCTGGGTAAATGAAACAATAACAATGGTAAATGCAGAGCGGAAAAAGCAAGGCTTACCTGCATTGGTACATGATCCATATTTAGACCAGCTTGCGGTTATTAAAATACAAGATATGTTCGAGCATGAATATTTTGCACATGAGTCACCATATTATGGTCACCCATGGGACATGGCAACCATTTATGAATATGAGTTTTCAAGCTTTGGCGAAAACATCGCAAGATATATCTCCACTCCGCGTGAAGCACTGAAAGCATGGATGGCTTCTGCCCCGCATAAAGCGAATATTTTAAAGTCTACCTATACTCATCTGGGCATCGCGGTTAAAAAGGACGATAATGGAAAATATTACTGGGTACAGCTGTTTTCCAGTAAATAATATGTAAAATAATGGTCTGTAATATTACAGCAGTATTACGGGGCTATTTCTTGATGTGTATAATTTTGCTATAGAAAGCACTAAACGTCTAGCTTTGGCTAGATTTTTAGTGCTTTTTTGTACTTAGTGAAACTGTTACACAAGTGAAAAATTATGGAGCAGTATTCTGTGTTAGTCTTTATGTAGGCAAAAAAACCAACAGTTTTGAAGGGAGTATTAAATACTTATCATGAAAAAATGGTTATTACCGGTTTTTGCATCATTTATGATTTTTGCAGGAACTGCTACAGATAATGCAGAAGCAGCAACACAAAACGAATTAACTACAACAGCTTATAAATATATCGGTGTTCCATACGTTTATGGAGGCACAACAACTCGAGGATTAGATTGTTCAGGCTATACACAGCTAGTATTTAAACAATTGGGAATTTCAATTAACCGTACATCATCGGCACAATATAACCAAGGTACAGCGGTTTCAAAAAGCAACCTGCAAATTGGAGATCTAGTATTCTTCAATACATCAGGCAGCGGTGTATCGCACGTAGGGATTTATGTAGGAAATAACAAGTTTGCACACTCAGGTACAAGTACAGGTGTAACGACAGCAAGCCTAGGAACATCTTATTGGGCACAACGCTATGTCGGAGCAAAACGTATTGCTACTTTTACAAACGGTACAACACAAGCAGCAGCGAGTGAAGTAAAAAACGCAGCAATCGACTTTAAAATCTACGCATCTCGCGGAGAGGTAGCAACTCGATTGGCGAAAGTATTAGGGGTTAATACATCAGATACAAACTCACCGTTTTCAGATATTAAATCTTCTTCTACATACGCAGGAGTAGCAACAGCAATGTATAAGTTAGGTATTTTCACAGGTACAAACGGTAAATTTAACGCTGGTTCACCACTAACTCGCTCACAAATGGCGAAAGTATTAGTCGAAGCCTTCGACCTAAAAATGACAAATAAAACAGTTAGCTTCAAGGATGTAAAACCTGGAAGCTGGGACTACGATTACATTCGAATTTTAGCTTCTAACGGTATTACAATTGGTAAGCCAAATGGTACATATGGTGGAACAGATTATGTAACATTAACTCAATTAAATACATTCATAGAACGCGCTAAAAATATGTAAAGTAGATTGTCTACTTTTGTAAGAATAAGGCTACCAACCATAATCTAGCAAAAGTTTTACAATAAAAGCTGAGAGGTTTCCTATGGGCGCCTCTCTCTTTTTTTGTATTCAAAACAGGTATTTTTTTCTAAAATAGGATATGATACAATAAAAATATGATACTTTTCAATAGGTAGATTCAATAGTGAGGATGAGAATGCTAGTTTTCATTTTTGTTGAATAAAGTCTTTTTTAGTGGTCTGTGCTGTGAGAAATGGGGCTTTTTGTCGCCGAAAGCATCAAGGGCGGTTCGCGGTATTGGAAAGAAGGACAAATATACGTAATTTTCGCTACTAGAGGAGGGATAAGGTAAAAAAGCCATATATTATTTACATGAAAAATTTGTTAGAATGGTAATGTTTTAAAAAAAGAGAAGGAGGAAAAAAGACATTGTCTTTTAAGAAATTCACTTTAACTTTTGTCGTCGTCATCATGTCAATGTTCAGTATACAGAGTGTGTATGCCAGCCCGCATTTTGCTGATATTCCTACTTCACACGAAGCTTATAAAGAAGTGAGCTATCTAGTAGATAAAGGCGTTATTAAAGGGTATAACGTAAATGGCAAACAGATGTTTAAGCCGGGAGAAAACGTCAAAAGATGGCAAGTAGCGAAAATGGTTTTAATCGCTGCAGGTATTGATGCCCCACAAACATCAAAGTCATCCTTTAAAGACGTACCAGCAGGATCAGAGGTGTCCATGTATGTAGAAAAGGCCGCTCAGCTAGGCGTCATTGCGCCTACTACCAGTACAACTTTTTCACCATACATAGCGATTACGCGTGATGAAATGGCGAAAGCTTTGGCAGTAGCATTTAAGCTAGATAGCAATAAGTATGAAAGCTTAGAAGTTCCATTTTCTGATATTAAGCCGTCGAATGCGTATTATAAGTACATTTCAGCGATTTATTATGGAGGCATCACACAAGGAACAGCAGGGAAATATTTGCCTAAAAATAATGTAACACGCGGTCAATTCGCATTATTTGTTGCTCGGGCTGCTTCCAGCACGTACCGATTGCCATTACCAGTGCAAGGAGTAGGCGTTCCGAATGAGTCGGACGCAATCATGCAGGTAAAGGTCAACACAGATAATCTAAATATCCGTTCGACAGCTGTATTTACAGGAAGTAATAATGTCATGGGGAAAGTAAACACAGGGCATATTTTTAACGTCTACTTTGAAGGTGCAGGTTACTATAAAGTAGAATATAACGGAAAATACGGTTACATCTATAAACAATATGCAGATAAAGTAATTAGTGTGGACAACCCATCAACTGGAACACCGCCAGAAGAGGAAAAGCCAGCACCACCGGCAACTACTGCGAAAACAATCGGCGTTGCGACAGTGGATAGTCTGAATATTCGTTCTCAAGCTTCAGTCAGCTCAGCGGCTATTGGAAGCATTAACCGTGGTACGAAAGTAGATGTTTTATCTATTTCAGGCAGCTGGGTAAAAGTTTCCTATAACGGTAAAACAGGTTATATTAGCAAAACATATCTTCGTTTAGTAAATACATCTGGTTCACCTGTGGCAGGTCGTATTATTGTGATCGATCCAGGTCATGGCGGTAAGGATCCGGGTGCAGTAAGCAATAATGCTGTAGAGAAAGCAATTGTTTTCAACACAGCAAGTAAGCTGCAGAAAAAGCTGGAGGCTGCGGGTGCTGTCGTGAAAATGACACGTACTGGAGACACGTATCCAAGTCTGGAAGACCGTGTTGCTTTTGCTAAAAAGAATAATGGTGAAATTTTCATTAGTATCCATGCCAATTCAGCAAGCGCGTCCGCGAATGGTACAGAAACATTCTATAGTAAGAGTGCGAATGATAATGAAAAAGAAGATTATGCATTAGCGAAACTCATCAACGATGAAATCGTAAAAAATGCGAAAATGAATAATCGTGGGGTAAAACGTGAGGACTTTTATGTCATTCGCAATCTTTATATCCCAGCAGTTCTTGTAGAGCTTGGGTTTGTGACAAATAGTGCAGACCGTGCCAAGCTGACAGATGATGCATATATTGAAATCTTTGCACAATCCATCTACAACGGGATTACAAAGTACTACGCACAGTGATGAGAAAACCGCTTTAGGAAGCGGTTCATCAAAAGGCTATTCCGTAAGACTACAGTTTACGGAATAGCCTTTTTTATTTTCCTATGTTTTTTTTAATAGGCTCCAAGGATTTTATGGTATAATGCAAAGAGCAAAATATAGAGAGGAAAGGTAGACATCTGAGGATGTTGATTTATTACTATGTTACAGAACTTTAAGCAATTTACTAATAAAATAAATAAGATTGATACTTTTTCACCTTATTTCTTTTTACCGTTCATTTTAGCTTTATATTTCTTTCTAAGTTTATTTGACTTCAGCCGTTTTGATTTGTTTAATGTACGGGTGTCGATTTGGCCGGCTGTCTTTTTAGCAATTGCCTGCTATTATATCGGCGTTTACATCGTGGATAAACTGGGCTGGACATTCCCAACATTCGGTCTTTCGGTTTTAGGGAAATACGTGATGCATTTTGTCGTATTATTGACGCTCATTGGTCTTGTCGCGTATGTTACGATGATTCTCCAAGGAAGCATCGGGATTTCGGATGAATCAGTACGACGAGGGCTTGACCCTAAGCTGAACTTCCTGAGCCAGCTATTATGGTTTGGTGTATTACTACTATTATCTTATCGTATGATTAAAGAAGACAATATGACATGGAAGAAAGCGATTGTTTATGCGCTTGCTTTTGCAGTCGTAATGACAGCCTTCCTGTTAATGGGGTACCGTACTCCACTGGTCGTTATGCTATTTACAGGTCTTATCATTTTCCATTACTGTGTGAAACGTATCAAGCTGACATGGTTCCTTGCATTTATTGCGGTAGTAGGACTGTCATTTGCGATGTTTGGTTTCGCCCGTGTCCTCACGGAAGATACATCTAAAGCATTCAATGACCGCAGCCAGCCGGATCGCGAGCATATGGCAGAAGAAGATGTTGAAAAGCTGATTTCTGCGGAGCGCCGTGTAAATCTAACACCGAAATGGATTCGTGCTATCAACCAAGAGATGGTAACAAGCCATATTGTATTAAGTAAAATTATTGAGTATACAGAAGAGGAAGGCTATACTGGCGGTGAGATGCATAAAGGCATTTTCACAACAATTCTCCCTGGTGAGCAAGTGTCACCGCGTATGCTCGTAACAGAAGTAGTGAACTCGTTAAGTACGGAGGAAGGTAAGTATGTTACGCGTGAAGGACGTACAACGACACCGACATTCATCGGTCAGCTGTTCCTTGACGGTGGCTATTTATTAGTAGCAATTGGCTTCCTATTATACGGAGCGATTATTTCACTCGTCTACAATAAAATTAAACAAGCGGGCGTGAAGACGTTCCACTCAGTGGCTTATGCGTTCGTTATTACACTGTTCACAGTATCGATGCATACAGGTCTGCTTGATCTTATCTTTGTATTAATGTTTGGTTTCGTCGTTCTGGCGTCATCTATTCAAAGTTCAAACAACAGCAAAAAACTTGCTTAATGAAAGCAATTGGCTGAAGGAATGCTCCTTCCGCCAATTGCTTTTTCTTTTTGGAGTATCTTATCTAGGCTAAAGGTTATAAACCGCGTAATACAGAGTTGAATTCGCGTAATAAACCCCTATTTTCATGCAATCATAGGCCAAATTCGCGCAATCAAACAAAACACCCTCTGCTATTTAATAGATAGAAGGGGGTGTTCATTTTTGAAAGCTGTATCTTATTTCGACGTATTCTCCAGCGAGCGCATGATAAATGTAGCGAACTGTTGTCGTGTTACCGCACTGTACGGACTATAGAGCGTTGCCGTTGTCCCTGTTGTAATGCGATGATGATAAAGTGTTGCGATATTACGGTACTGATTATAAGAGCTTGCTGTCCCGATGTCGGTAAATACCATATCACTTGTTCCTTGTAGTGCAAAGCCCTTCACGAGTGCCTGAGCCATTTCACCGCGGCGCATCGGCGCATCCTTGGCAGCCTGTCCATTTTCAAGATTGAGTAAGCCCATCTGGTAGGCAGTAGCTATTACATCATAGCCATACGCGCCTTTTTTTAAGTCCGTAACAGAGCTTGGCAAAGCAGCAGATACAGACGGAGTAATACCTTTTGCACGCAGCAGCATCATCATTGCGTTTAAGCGGGAAACGTTAGCGGTTGGCTTAAAAGTTTGATTGCCGGAGCCTGTAATAACCCCGAGTTTTGCGGCGTTAAGAATATTTTGATAGTGGCCGTTGCCCGAACTGACATCTTTAAATCCGGGGAAGTTTGAAAAAGCTCCTTTGTTACCCTGTTTCGTTAGTGTATGTGTCTCGGCTCTTGTAATATAGCCGGAACGGTCATGGCGTGTTTCCTCAAATGTCACCTTTACTGTATACGTTCCATCCTTTATACTGCCCGGTAAAAGAATTTCAAATTTTTCTGCATAGCTGGACACATCATTCGGGCTAGGTGAAAGGCCGACTAATACTTTTTCATATTTGCCGATTGCTTTGTTGCCGGAATCCAATATATGGACACGCAGCTTGCCGCGTACCGGTATGTCACCGGTATTTGTTGCTGTTACTGTACCCCGAAAGGCAAATGTCTTTTGAGGTGTCATATTGGCCATATAATTCGACGCGGTAAGCTTCACATTGTAGTTACGCGGCTTAAAAGTATTCGATCCTTCGAGCAGCCATTCCATAGAAGCAGAAAGTACAGCTTCTGCATCCTCTTTACCCTTTGTTTCGCTATAAGCTTTTCCTGAGTCCTCTTGCCATCCGCCTTCATGCTTTTCTACGCCGACATAGTCATAGATTTTAAATGGTGCATGGACAATGCGCCCGGCTCCATATTCCAGAGCAAATAAGGCACCAGACTGGCCTTTTTTGACGTTAGCAGGCTTATCTGTCGAACTATAGTCGGAGATAACTAGTAATGGCTTAACAGAAGGTTTCCAAGGCTGAACGATTTCATACCATTCATTTGCCGATTCTGTTAACTGAAGAGAGCTGCGCCCCAGCTTTTGATAAGCTTTTGACAGAATTGGATGTGTAACGCCTGGAGTATTGGTGATTTTAGCCTCCCGCAGCTGTACATCATCTATAAAGCGGGTCTGGAAAATTTCCGTTAAATTGTCCCATTCCCACACCCAGGTTAACGTGTCAAAGATGAGCGGTGTTAAATCTAAATCAGCAGGGCTTTTCGCCAGTTTTGCTAATTCATTACGGGCTGTAGCATATAAAATTTGTACATTGCCGCCGCCGTAAATATAAGCCTTTACATTTTCCCGCTGCCTGTGATTCATCAAGACGGAATATGGGAAGACGATAACATCGTATTTGTTCAATGCCTCCAGATTATTGAGCTCATCATGGCTCAGCTTTGCAACAGGAAAGCCTTCTTCGCGGTAGAAGTAATACATCTTCAGTGCTTTATCGTTAATAGGGCTATATTTTACCTTTGCTGAAACGCTGACAGGCTGTGTAGCGTAGGGAAGAGTCATTGCATTGTTTTTCCCTGGATTTGTGGAAAGGGAGTAGTCATTAATGACATCCGAGACCAGAATACCGACCTTCTGCTCTGAGTCGGCCTTACTGGTCTGTGGCAGAGCGCTAACACATGCAAGAAGAGCAATGATAGTAATAACTAATTTTTTCATATATAATCTCCTTCCTGATCAATTACCTATCTTTCGGACTGTAAATAATAGAAGAGGTTATTGGAATATGTCCCCTAAATTCCTATTAGCTAAAGCTAGATAAAAAGATATTGAATCGAATGATTAGTTGTTTGTTTACATAAATAAGGACTGGAGTTTAATGGTACGCCAAAAAGTAGGACGAAAGGTGTGATTCGCGTAATAGATAGCCGAATTCGCGCAATGACCCAAGATTTTCGCGTAATCACTTTTCAAATTCGCGCAATAAACATTGAATTGTGCACAATCCAATAAAAAACCCCCTCTTCCACTAGAAGAGGGGAGGGATCATACATAGAAGGACTCCTGATCTACAGTTCACTTTATTTAGTTGTCTGCAGAATATCTACGTATTGTTTATTGACATAACCAACAGGTAACCCTTTTTGCTCGCCTATAATCTCGAACCATTCTGGTAGATTATCACTTGTGATAATTACCGGTAAATTTTTACGTTTGTACGTATACAGTGGCGAGTTATTTGCTGTTGTTGCAACAGAACGAATGTTTAAGCCGACTGTTGTCGTCAAGCCAATTGTGTAAGGATTACGAGCATCCTTAAAGCCAAGGTATTTATCGGCACGGTAGAAATGACCGGCTGCTTTCGCTCCCCAGTATGGGTCGGAAGCATACTTTACATTAATACCAAGCGATTTCGAGCCGAATACCGCTCCATGAGCATACGATGCATTGGCAGGAATATAATTTTTCCAAATGAACTGGTTGATATACTCTAAAATATTTGCTTCAACAGATTCAAAGTTTTTGTTTAACGGATTCGTATCATATACATACAGACCGAATAAGTTATTAAGCTTTTGCGCATGGTCACTCATACCGTGGTCACTTTCGTGGAAGGCAAGTGCCAGCACCATCAGGGCATTGACATTATACTGTTCTTCCATCTTCTTAAGTGTTGAACCGAGACCGACCAGCTTACTGATTTTTGTTGCGTTCGCATACTTCGAGCTTACTTTTTCCCGTTCAGCCAACGCATAGTTGATGTAACGATCTAGTTCTTCAGCAGTATATTGCGTTTTAGAATAGATTGGTAAAAACTGATAATAGTTATAGTGGGTGAATGACTCACCATTTCCCGAGAAATAAATACCATCCCAGCTATAGTAGGCAGCACCGCTGTTCATCTGGGCAGGTGCCTTGCCTGATGTATAGCTGCCTGTCACTTTTCCTTCTGTATTTACCAGATAGTGACGTAGCTCGCCGCCTTCATTTTTATAGTAAGAGCGGCCTTTTGATGTAGCAAATGGGATCAATGTAACATCGTCAACCGATACAGTTCCAATTTGGCCTGCTAGATTGACACGGACATTTTCACCATCACTGCCGGAGTACTGCATTTCAGTAGCGGCTGCAACGGCGATTTTATCCCCAGCTGTTTCAGACGGCAGGGCAAGGTACTTATTTGAAACGACATAGCCAAGGCCTGATTTCATATAAACGATTTTATCGCCTTTAGTAATAACTTGTGTATTATGATCTGTTATTTGATTATAAAGAGCATCGTACGAAACAGAAGTTTGCCCTGTAGAGACAAGCTCTTTATTTCGAATTGCTTTAATCTCATACACATCGAATTTTGTATCCGGATCTCCTAAATATTCATTCAAGCGATAAATAAATGTTGCTGTTTGGGCACGATTTGTATTTTGTGCAGGGTAGAAGTATGTGCCATCCTTCATTGGTGTCCCTTTAATGATGTTTAAATGGGCGCCGACTGCTACGGCATGACGATATGCAGGTAAAATTTGCGACTGGTCTTTGAAAGTAGTCGCTTTAGGTGAATCGACAGAAACCTTCAAATGAATTAACGCACGTTCAATCATAACAGCCATATGGACACGGCTGATTGTAGCATTCGGATTGAAAGTCTTTCCGCCATAGCCAGTAACAATTTGGGCTGCGGCAGCCTTTTGGATAGATGCATAATATGGCGAATTTTTTGGTACATCCGCAAAATCTGTCGTAGATTCTGCATCTGGTAGATTTAATGTCACCGCTAAATAGTGCGCAAACTCCGCACGCGTTACCATATTGTTAGGATAATAGTTGCCTTTGCTATCAGGAGTTAAGGCTCCTTTTAAAATTAAGTAGCGTAGACTTTTTTCGTGGTAAGTGCCTGTTATATCGTCTGCGGCACTAGCCGAGATGGTGAACGAAACCATGAGCAATAGGACAATTGGGAACAGTAACAGCTTTTTCATTCTCTATTTCCTCCTTCTTTCATAAGTTTATAGTACCAAAAACTATTTTCTAGTAAAAGAGGAAATAAGATATACATAAATGCATAAATTTTCTTAATAGGATAGAAGTTAATAGATTCAGAGGAAAGATAGAATTTTTTTACATAGTTTGTTATCCTATTAAGGTATTAAAAATAGAAAGGAAAGAAAAATGAAGAAAACAAGTAGATTAATAGCTTTCATGGTTGCATTTGTCATTGTCCTCGCACAAGCGGGCCCCGCTTTTGCGTTTCAAACTATAAACGAGCAGTACCCGCTCTCAAGCGGAGTCATGTATAACAAGTATACATATAAAAGCAGTAATACCAATTCGATTAACCACTTATCGATTAATCTGAATGATGCTTATACAAATGTAACACTCGGCATGCCTGACCCATTTGCATCACGAATCCGCACGACAGCACTTGCTTCTAAAAATTCAGCGGAAGGGAATCGGGTTGTCGGTGCAGTCAATGCCGCTTTCTTTAATATGGGAGAAGGTTATCCGTTATTTTTAATTGCACAAAATAATCGCATCATTAATGGTGGAATCGTCTCAAACGGCTCGGATGAATATATGAACGTACCGACTGCTTTTGGGATGAAAGAGAACGGGGAAGCGATTATCGATTATTTCGATTTTGATATCAACCTGACAGCAAATGGCGAGACGCTTGAACTTGATGGTATGAACCGTGAGCGTAATAACAAGGAGACAGTCATTTTCACACCGGAATTTTATAAAGCAGGTACGAATTCAAATCAGTACGGCTATGAAATCGTTGTAGATGCAGGGACAAGCACACGCAATATCGACTTCGGCGATACGATTTCCGGTAAGGTCATACAAGTACTGCCATATGGTCAGAGTGTGGGCAAGATTCCAGAAAACGGCTTTGTCATCTCCGTGCAAGGGGCATCTCCGTTAAATACAAAATTGCAAAAATTGACACCTGGTACGGATGTATCTGTAAACTTCTCCATTGATTCAAAATGGAACAATGCACAATTTATTGTTGCATCAGGTCCAATGCTTGTCCGCAATGGGCAGCCTTACATTATGATGAGTACATCAAGTGCGCGAGCAAAAGAAGTAACAGCACGGACAGTTGTCGGTATTAGTAAAGATAAGAAAACAGTTCATTTCGTAACGGTAGACGGTAAGCAGTCGAAAAGTCCAGGTATGAATATGTCGCAGCTTGCTGATTATTTAATCCGTCTTGGTGTCGACACAGCGATCAATCTGGATGGCGGCGGTTCGACTACGATGGGAATCCGTAAATACGGCAGCAATAACGTCGTATTGGCAAACGTTCCTTCTGCTGGATCGGAACGTGCGGTCAACGCTATCTTACAAGCAGTGAGTACGGCTCCTACAAGTGAGGCAGCTACAATCAAATATACACGTACAAATGTAGGAACAATGTTAGTTGGAACAACGTCTACAATGAGCGTGCAATATGTACTCGATCAGTATTACAATCCGCTTCCTATAGCAAATGGAACAATGAGCTTCAGCTCGCAAAATGGTACGTTGAAGGTAAGCGGTTATAGCTTTGCAACAACACAAGCTGGAGATGACCGTATTTATATGGCACATAACGGCAAGGTTGTGCAGTCCTTCCCAGTCAAAGTAGTTGACGGTCCATCTACGCTGACAATCAGCGGCAGCAAGTCGCTTGGGATGAAGCAATCTGCTGCCTACAGCATTACGGCGTTAGATGATGCAGGTAAGCCGCTTGTTTATAATGCAGATCAGGTAAAATGGTCAGTAGAAGGCGGAATTGGCTCTATTACTAGTACTGGCCAATTCACAGCAACAAAAGAAGGGCAAGGAAGCATCGTGGCGAAGCTCGGTTCAAAAACAGCAAGCTTCCCTGTGACGGTAAAGGCAGCGTCATTATTCTCCGATATCCCGGCTGATTACATGTATGCGAAGGAAGTAAAATTCCTGGTTGATAATAAATATGTAACAGGCTACGGAGACGGCACATTCAAACCAAACCAGACGCTATCACGGGCGCATGCTGCAGTCATCATCAGCCGTGTTCTTGGTCTTAATACGACGAACGTAAAGGACCCCGGCTTTAAAGATGTGACGCCGAGCCATCAGTACTATAAAGAAATTGCAGCGGTACAAAACGCAGGCATTATCAGCGGTGTGAATGGCGCATATAACCCGAACAGCTATCTGACACGTGCTCAAATGGCAAAAATCGTTGCCAAAGCATTTGATTTGAAAGGTGTGTCGAATATCCAGTTCACAGATGTACCAAAAACAAGCTGGGAGTATGAATTCGTTCAAGCTCTAGCAGCAAACAATATTACAACAGGATACGGCAATAATCTCTTCAAGCCGTATGAATCCATAACACGTATGCATTTTGGCCTATTCTTATACCGTGTGCTAAACTAGCAGGGAGCTAAGAGTAGCCTGCGCATAGGAATATGGATAAAAATAGGAATCCCATTCTTGCTGGATGGGATTCCTATTTCATTTCTCGTTAGCTTCTATGCTATAATCTCTGTATTAAAAATTATTTAAAGGATGTAGTTTCATGAAAATCGGAATCGTAGGAAATTACGGAAATGATAATAACGGTGACGAATCGATATTATATGGTCTCATTGAACAGGTAAAGCAGACATTTTCCGTAAATAGCGCGGATATTACAGTATTTAGTAATAATACGCAGCAGACATCCGAGCAGTACGGTGTCCAAAGCTACCCGTTATATTACCGAAGTAGCAACTTGTATAAAACCTTTTATAAAACGTATCAGACGAATAAAAAGTATGTAACGAAGTTCGACCTGCTGATTATTGGCGGCGGGGGAATTCTGATGGACTTTTACCGGCGTGAGGCACATTTATATAGTACATATGCGTTAATGGCGAAGAACTGCAATGTTCCCTATATCATTTACGGGTGCGGGGCTGGACCATTGGATACCATAACAGGCAAGCTCATGATTCGTATGATGTGCCGTTTTGCTGAAAATGTTTCAGTTCGTGACCCACAGTCTAAACAATTATTAGAGCGCCTTGGTGTAAGCAAGCCGATTGAAGTAATTGGGGATCCGGCGTTCACACTGCACCGTCCGAAGCAGACCCATGCAGAAGCTCCGAAGAAAATCGGGATCTCTGCTGTGCCGATGTATAATGCTAATTACTGGCCATCAGGAGACGTAGAAAAGTACGACTCGTATGTGACGAGTATGGCGGCTAATCTCGACCGTCTAGTAGAGAACAAAAATATTGAAATCACGTTTTTTGCAACGAAGTACCCGCAGGATGTCACAGTAACAAAGGACATTCAGAAAAAAATGCTTCACGCAAAAAAGACGACAATCATCGACCAAAACTTAAAGCCGAATGCATTGATTGATATTACATCAAAACAGGACCTGATCATCGGTACCCGCCTGCATTCTCTCATTTTAGCGACGGATTCAGCAACACCGATTATTGCGATTTCGTATCATAAAAAGGTAAGCGATTTTATGAAACTCATCGGTCAGGAAAAACGTTGTTGTTCTATAGAGGAAATTACGAATGAATCTGATATTTTATTGAAAATGTATGACATGGTGGAAGCGGATTGGCACACAATCGTGGAAACGACAAAAGCAACTTCAAAGCAACTTCATGACGAAGCAATGCGTGGCAAACAATTGATGATAAAGGCAGTGAAGGCAAATGAAAAAGCTATTAATAATCAGTAATATGTATCCTTCCAGCGAGCATTTATCATTCGGAATTTTCGTCAAAAATCAAGCAGAGGCTTTAAGAAAAAGCGGGGTTGATGTGCTTGTTGCAGCAAATGACAATCCTGCAACCGGCAAGAAAAATACAATTGTTAAATATGGCAAATGGGCGATGAAAACTCTATCGATGGCGATGCGTCACCGTAAATCGATTTCAATCACCCATGCGCACTATGTGTTCCCATCCGGTGTATTTTCTCTGTTGCTTAAAAAGTTATTCAAGATTCCATATATCGTAACCGCGCATGGCGGGGATATCGAACGTATGGCGAAGAAAAGTGCCCGGATTCGCAGCTGGACGGAGCTCATTCTACAGGAGAGTGACCATGTGATTGCAGTCGGACCGGTCCTTGCAGAGCAAATAGAAAATGATTTTCATATTCCGAAAGAAAAAATCTCCATCTGCAGTATGGGTGTGAATCGCCAGGTGTTCCGACCAGGAGACAAGGCGGAAGCCCGTAAGGCATTAGGACTTGACCAGGATGCTTTCACGTACTTATTCGTAGGGAATGTCATCAAACAAAAGGGAATCGAGGAGCTGTTGATTGCCTTCGAAAAGGTACAGGCAGAGGCAGATCGCAAAGTAAAGCTTGTGATTATTGGTTCGCGTCGTGATACGAATTTCATTGAAAGTATCCAGCCGTTTGTTGATGGGGATGTACAGTTTGTAGATCCACAGCCGCAGCCGCAGCTTGTCAAGTGGTTTCAGGCGAGTGATGTCTTCGTATTGCCTTCCCATTTGGAAGGGTTCGGCCTTGTGGCACTTGAAGCCATTGCTTCAGGTACACCAGTCATCGCTTCCCGTGTAGGGGGGCTGGTATCATTGCTGGGCGAAGGGGCAGGGCATCTTGTAGAGCCGAATAATGCACCGGGTTTAGCGGCAGAAATGATGAACGCTCTGCATACACCGAGGGAAGTATATAGCAATAAACAGGCAATGGATGCCATTTTATATGAGCATGATGAACAGGAAATTACAAAACGTGTGCTGTCGCTCTACGAATCTGCAGTTAAAGGTGGCGCAGCGCGATGAATAAATTTTTAAAAATTGTCGGTGCAGTCGCAGTTATTAATATTGTGGCCCGGGTTTTCGGTTTCCTTCGGGAGGCGATTATCGGGTACCAATACGGGTCTACTCATATAGCAGACGGAATCTTTACAGCGTATACCATTCCGAATTTCTTATATTTAGTAGTCGGAGGAGCTTTTACGACGGCAGTTATATCGATTTATAACAAGAAAACGACCGATCAGTCATTATTTGTGAAGCAGTCCTTTACGATTGTGACAATCACAGGTATTGTGATGACGGTCATTGTGCTGGCTTTAACAACACCGATTTTGAATATGTTTTATGATGATTCCAGTAACATCACGCCAGAGGATTTTGAGCTGGCCAAGCATCTTTTCTATTGGATGATGCCGTCGTCCATCTTACTGATGCTGGCTTCTTGGTATAGCGGTCTATTAAATGTCAACTCGAAGTTCCATTTATCAAGCTTTGCGATATTGATCTATAATATTCTCTTCCTTGTCATTGCTGTTGGATTATCTGAAGTAATAGGCCCGATTTCTTACGGGATTAGTGCCTTCTTCAGTGCAGTGCTTATGGTGTATTTCCTGGCGCGCGGCTATCGTAAATTAGATGGACCGTCAGTAGGGGTATCTTTTATTCGCACACAATCGACACGCGATTTATGGATCATGGTGTTCCCGATTATGATTGGCGGCGGGACAATTCAGATCTATGCGATGCTGCAGCGGTTCTTTGTTGGGGTATTGAGCCTTGGAGATAGCGCCATTTCAGTCGTTAATTATGCATCCAGACTGACACAATTTCCGCAGTC
Source organism: Lysinibacillus sp. (assembly GCA_031181585.1). GTDB lineage: Bacteria > Bacillota > Bacilli > Bacillales_A > Planococcaceae > Lysinibacillus_B. The sequence goes on along the minus strand of JAPSKP010000062.1, from coordinate 2,651 downwards.
GATTTTAATTACAGCAGTAACAACTGTTATCTATCCGATTTTAAGCCGCAAGGAAGCGGAGGATGATCATCAGTCAATTAAGGAGCTGTACGGTAAAGGGCTCCATTACCTGCTGCTATTGCTTGGTCCGGTAACGATTTTCTCTTATTTCTATGCAGAAAATCTTGTACAGGTTATTTATGAGTATAGGAACTTTACGGCCGATGTTACAGCCATTACAGCTCCGGTAGTTGCGATTTTCGTGCTATCGATGTTCTTCCTGGCTGCTAACACATATATTACGCGTTTTTACTACGCAAAAGGCGATTCAACGGCACCTGTTGTTTTAAGCTTACTAAACGTATTTGTTGTAAATATCGCAGTAATGTATGTAATGGCAGAAAGCGCAGGCGTAAGCGCCATTGCATGGGGGACACTGATCAGTTCAATCGTCAATACGGTCATGCTGGTGATTTATGCTTCAGTGAAATATGATTTAAAACTTGGAGCGGGATTAAACAAAAAAGAGCTTCTAAAGCCGATTGTTCCGTTCATCGTTTTGACGTTTATTATGTATATTTCAAGCAAGTACTTTATTTTCGATTATAAATGGATTACCTTCATGGTAGGGCTAACTGTCTTTGGTTTAAGTACAGTCATTTTGTATGTTATGTTCCAAATCAAAGAAATCGAGCAATTCTATAAAAAATTAAAATCAAAACTGGTAAAAACGAATTAAGAAGAAGCGAAGATACCTGCAAATATACTATTTATTTGTAGGTATCTTTTTGTATAAAAATACCATATTAAACATACTTATTGATAATTTAAATGGACTATAATCTGTCATATTAATCGCTAAAATTATGACTAAAGCCTTTATTTTGAAAAAAAATTAATATATAATGAATGTACAATATTTGGTAACGAGTGAATTACCAAACATCTAATAAAGAGAGATAAAGGTGGAGAAATATGGCAAGAGGACGACGAGTGAATTCAAGTGGAGAAAGAAGCAAGCAATTGTTACTAGAAAAAGCAATCGAGCTCTTTTCGGCTCATGGCTATCATCAAACGAAAATTAGCGATATTGTGAAGGCTGCTAATTTAACTCAACCTACTTTTTATTTGTATTTCCACAGCAAAGAATCCCTATTCAACGATTTAAATTCCGAGTTTCAAACCAATCTTTATGAAATTTTCAATGATGGATTAGCACAGCTAAAAGGCAGAGAGAATATCCGCACACAAGTATTTAATATGCTAAAGGATATCTTTTCTTACTTTGTACAAAATCCAAATCTCACAAAAATAGGTTTTTATGAATCTGTGGAAGCTGAGGCGATCAAGAATGAGCTTGTAAACCGTCTAGTAGAAGCTGTTTCAATTCATAACATCCAATTTTCTATGCTGCATCACGTTGATACTCGTATATTCATAGAAAGTCTGTTAGGTTCAATGGAACGTTTAACATTAACTAACCTATTAACAGAAAAGCGTACGCCTGAAATGCTGGCTGAAGATATTATCAATATTTATTTCGCCGAACAGGAAGAGCTAGTCCGTTAACATGCCAATGTATTTGAGCTTTGATATCTGAATATTTAAAGCATTTTAGAAAGCCAGTGTCCGATGAGGGCACTGGCATTTTTTTATTTGGATAAATGCAAGGGAACAACGTATTTAGAAGCCATTTACAGGCTAGAAAGGGAGCACACAATATACACCCTTAAATTGCTGCAAAAAAACCTCCCTCATACATTAATGAGGGAGGAATGATTAATAAGCCTACTTTACAGTGATGTACAGATAAGAGCCTTTTTTCATCATACTGTTGAGGCCTTTAATAGTTGGATCAACCACGAGCATATAGTGACCGCCTGAGGCCAATTCCTCTTTAGGCTTTACCAGCACCTTTGAGCCTTCGATTTTCAGTTCAGCATCTACCTGACCTTCACCAAGCTTTACAAGGTCGATTGCATCTGCTGGAACCGTCGTCAGCTCATGGGTAAAGTTAACTGTAAACGTTTTATGTGTTGGTACATTCTTCAATGCTGCAAGCTCACGGTAAGCAGGAAGATTTGCGGCAACAGCATCGTAATGCGCCTTATACTTCGCATTGTCTGTTGTTTCAACATGCGGCTTAACACCTACATGATTAATAACAGTAGTAGCAGGCCCTGCAAATCTTGCCATCGTTAATTTCAAATAGCTGCCGTCTGATAGTTCATAAAAGGACTGCATCGTTCCCTTGCCATACGATCTTTCTCCGTACAAAAGCGCCGCCTTTTGGTCTGCTAGGGCTGCTGCTGTCATTTCGGAAGCACTTGCACTATAGCGGTTAATCAGCACACGCGTATCTTTCGGAAACTGAATGGACTGTCGTTTGGCGCGTATTAGATAGCTGCCTGAAGCATCCTCATATGTATACGCATCCTTTGCATTCGGGAACAGTCCGATTACTTCTTCGGCTGCTGTTACATAACCGCCGCCGTTATCCTGAAGGTCTAATATAAAGCTTGTAGCACCGTTTGCTGTCAGCTCACGGATTGCCTTTTTTATGAGCCCTGCTGCATCGGAAGAAAAGGATGAAAGGGCGATATAACCTACATTTCCATAGAGCAGCTTAAAAGTTCCATTCGGTAAAGAAAAGGGTTTTCGAACAATTGTCT
>JAPSKP010000159.1 GCA_031181585.1 Lysinibacillus sp. | reverse complement strand
CCTCTCCGAACGGCTACGACATTAAAGGCTACTTCTTCAAACCTCTTTCAACCAAGCATACGATTATTATTTGCCACGGCGTGACAGAAAACAAAATCAATTCTACAAAATATGCACGCATGTTCGAGCGGCTCGGTTTTAATACAGTCGTGTATGACCACCGGCGACATGGAGATTCAGGCGGTAAAACGACAAGTTATGGCTACTATGAGAAAATCGACCTTCAAGCAGTTATACGTTATATACGAGAGCTTATAGGTGAGGAAGCTGTTCTTGGTATACATGGTGAATCGATGGGGGCTGCTACAACGCTGCTTTATGCTGGAACAGTGGCAGATGAAGCTGATTTTTATATTTCGGACTGCTCGTTTTCCGATTTTCGCAAGCTGCTCTACTTAATCGTTAAAAATTCTATTTCAATCGACCTGCGTCTCGCTGTCCATATTACAGATTTGTTCATGCGGATGCGGGATGGCTATTGGACAAAAAATATTTTGCCGATTGAGGCCGTAAAAAATATTGAAAAGCCTGTTTTATTTGTCCATACCATAAACGACACATTCATCCCTTGTTCAATGACAGAAGATTTATATGAGAAAAAGGCAGGCCCTAAAATGCTTTATCTTTTCGAAGAAGGAGCACATGCACAAGGTTTCAATGAAAATCCAGCAGCGTATGAAAAAATGGTGTTTAATTTTCTACAGCGTTATGTTCCCGTGATTGCTCATGAAAAAAGTCCATTATAAAAGTCGAGTCCCGGCAAATCCCAGTGACTCGACTTCTTTTATAGTACATAGGTTATTTAAGCACCTGCTGCCTGCTTCATTTTATTCCACAAAAACGATCGGCCATTCTGCACGCTTTTCTAAAAACTCCTGCGCCAATGCTTGTGCACCTTCCAGGCTGTGGCTCGCTGCCCATCCGCATTGTACTTCATTGCAGGCTGGTACAGCATCTGCAGCCAATACGTCCTGGAGCGTTTTTTCTAAAACTTCTAATATTTCCTCATAATGATCATGATTGATCACGGATAGGTAAAAGCCTGTCTGACATCCCATCGGCGACACATCCACAACATAATCCGCATGATTACGAATGCGGTCTGCCATTAAATGTTCTAAAGAATGAAGCGCTGGCATTTCCATATAGGCCTTATTTGGCTGTTTGAAGCGAATATCGTATTTTACTACCACGTCCCCGTGCTTCCCTTCTTTTTTGCCGGCTAAACGCACATAAGGGGCTGCTACCTTCGTATGATCAAGGTCAAAACTTTCTACATTTGTTTTCTCTTTTACCATTCTCTTATCCTCCTAAATAAATTGCATAGATTGAATAAACGATTGAATTCGATCGTTTTCTTTATTATCAAAAAACTTTTTCGTTTCGCCGTCAAATAATACTTCTCCATTTTCTAAAAAAAGTATCCTGTCTGCTACTTCTTTGGCGAAACTTAAATTATGTGTGACGATGATCATTGATTTCCCTTCTTCAGACAAATCCTTCAGCACCTTCAATACTTCTCCTTCCAGCTCTGGATCCAGGGCACTTGTAGGTTCATCGAACAATAAAAATTTCGGTTCCATCGCCAAAGCTCGGGCAATAGCGACCCGCTGCTGCTGTCCTCCAGATAGCTGTGACGGATAGCTGTCCATCTTATGAGAAAGGCCTACTTTGGTCAAAAGTCTTTTTCCTTTTTCCATAGCCGCCGCACGTTCTTCCTTCAGTACGGTGACCGGCCCTTCCATCACATTCTGAAGTACCTTCATATGAGGAAATAAATTAAAGCTTTGAAATACCATTGCTGTATTTTGCCGGATCGCCAGCCGCTCCTTTTTCGATATCGGCTTCGATAAATCCACAATAATATCACCTATTGCAAGTGTGCCGCGTTCAGGCGTCTCCAATAGGTTGATACAGCGCAGGAGAGTAGACTTGCCTGAGCCCGATGGACCCAATATAACAGTCGTTTCTCCCTTGTTGAATGCAAGATTAATATTTTTTAATGCTTCATGTCCATCAAAAAATTTATGCACGTTTGAAAACTGTACGATAAGGTCCACTTCCCTTCTTAAATATATTTCGAAGCATATTTTTCAAGCCTGCCCTGTACGAATGTCAACACGGTAATGAATAGCAGGTAGATTGCCGCTACCAGTGAATAAATTAATAGCGGTTCATATGTACGAGCTGTAATCTGTTGGCCGATCATAAACATATCAGCTAGTGTGATGCTTGCTACAAGTGACGTCCCCTTTACCAAATCAATGAAATCATTTGTCACCGGCGGTAAGGAAATTCGGATTGTCTGTGGAGCAATGACACGCCGCAGCACCTGCCAATATGTCATCCCTAGTGATTCGGCCGCCTCCCACTGTCCCTTTGGAATAGCAAGTATAGAGGCCCTGATCGATTCGGAGGCATATGCTCCCGTATTTAAGGAGAAGGTAATGATAGAAGCTGTCCAGGCATCCAGCACGATACCTATATTTGGCAGGCCGAAAAATACAATGAAAAGTTGAACCAATAATGGTGTGCCACGGAATATCCACACGTAAAGCCCAAAAACATAACGTAAAATGGATACATTCGACATTCTAGCCAATGCTGTAATAACTGCTATCACCATTGCAATGGCGAAAGACAGTAGCGATAACGGAATCGTCACGGCAAGCCCCGCCTTTAATATAGGCCAAAATGACTCAATTGCAATTTCCATCTCTCTGCTCATCCATCAGCGCCTCCTTTCTACAAACATCAGGACCATCCTCCTTCCTCGGTCTGATGGTCCCGCGTTAATTAATTATTTTGTTATGATGTCTTCACCAAAATACTTTTGGGAAATGTCAGCAAACGTGCCATCTTCCGTTCTTGTCTTAATGATGTCGTTTAGCTTTTCACGGAATTCTTCATTATCTTTGTTAAGAATTAGCGCGATATCCGAAGAGCTGGTCGAACCTTCCACAATTTTCAGCTTCGAATCTGGCTGCTCCTGCATGTACGTTAAAAATGTTACACGATCATGAATTGTCCCATCGGCACGTCCCTGCTCCACCAATTGAATAGAGCCTGTTAAATCAGTTGTAGCAACGATTTCAGCACCAAGCGCCTCAGCATCTTTTGCAAAGTTACTTGTTACTGTTTGTGCTGCCTTCTTCCCGTCTAAATCTTCTATTGTCTGGATTTCTTTATTATCCTCATTAACTGCTAGTACTGCGACTGATTCCATATAAGGAATTGTGAAGTCGTACTTTTCCTTACGCTCGTCCGTTATCGAGATATTGTTAATGACAAAATCATATTTATCCGTATCTAGTCCGGCAATTAGCGAATCCCATTTCGTTTCAATATAGTTTGCTTCAACACCTAAATCTTCCGCAATTTGTGCGGCAATTTCATATTCGAAGCCTGTCAGTTTTCCTGATTCATCATGATAGCTAAATGGTGGGAATGTTCCCTCCAAACCGATATTGATGACGCCGGCTTCTTCAATTTGTTCTAGTTTATTTGCCTCTGATGTTGTCGCTTTCTCCTCATTCCCGCAGGCAGCCAGCAGCAACATGGCAAACGCTAATAATACTACTATTTTTTTCATATGATTTTCCTCCTAGACTTTAAAACCTAGTTTGTAGGTTTGTTTTATAATATTACATTGTTTACAATAAATCAATAGCGATTTCTGAACATTATAAATTTA
>JAPSKP010000061.1 GCA_031181585.1 Lysinibacillus sp. | reverse complement strand
TCAACAAATGACCATGCATTTGCCTGCTTCAGCGCCTCGATTACTTCCTCATCTGTACAATGCTCTTTTCCGTATTTTACATTGTCCCGCACTGTGCCATTCATGATAGGACTTTCCTGGGAAACATAGCCGAATAGCGAGCGCCACTGCGTGAGGTCTATTTCATCAATCGGCTGCTGGCCGAATCGAACAGTTCCTTCTGCTATATCATAAAATCGTTCTAGCAGCGAGAACAGTGTCGTCTTACCGCCGCCGCTTGCCCCAACAAGCGCTGTCGTCCTTCCTTTTGGAAGTAAGACTGATAAATCCTGAAGCACCGGCTTTTCACCGTATTGGAAACGGACATCTTCAAATACAATATCTTGTTCTGTAGAAGCAAGCAGCTGCTTCCCGCTTTTTTCAATTGGTAAAGCGAGCAGCTCATGCAGTCGCTCTGTTGCACCCAGCGCCTTTTGAAAGGCAGTGAAAAACGTTGCCATTTGTGTAAAGGGCACAATAATCTGAATGAGGTAAATCATAATGGCAACAAGCGCTCCTGCAGAAATCCCGCCTGTTGCTACCTGCGCGCCGCCGTAACCGAACAATAAAATCAGCACAATCATCATAACGAGGGTCATGATCGGTGAAAGAATCGCCATAATTTTTGCTTCCTTCAACCCGTAGCGGTACAGCTGCTTGATCTGGCCTTCTCCTTTTTCTATCTCAATGTTCTCGGCCTGATATGCCTTTACCATTCGAATATTTCCAAGCACACGCCCCATGCTTCCTGTAAAACGTGCCAGCTCATCCTGGTTTGCCAAGGCAACTGCATGCATCTTGCTTCCTAATGGCAGCATCGTCAGTACTGTTAGCGGTACTGCAATCAGCATGAGCAATGTCATCTTCCAATCGATGACAAACAAAATGATAACCGAACCAACAATAGACAATAGACCTGTCACAAAGCTGATAAGATGCTGGGTGATCAATTCCTTCACGACATTTGTATCCTGTGTGATACGGCTCATTGTCTCTCCTGATTCATGTTCATCAAAATACGGCATTCGCAGCTTCAGTACATGTGACCAAATACGGCTGCGGATAGATGCCACAATTCCTTCACCAATCGATGTCATAAGATAGAATGCGAACCCGGACAGGACAGCCTGCCCAAAGAGCGCTAACGCGGCAATAAATATCAGGTTATAAGAGATTCCCTCCTCTGAAAAGCCGTTAATCATTTGCATCGTTAATAGCGGTACAAGCAGTCCCGCGACAGTCTCTAGTATACCGATGAAAAAGGCAAACCCTATTCTTCCCTTCGGAGGTTGTGCCTCCTTGATTAAGCGAAATAATTTTCCAGGTTGAAATTTAGGCTTCTCCATCTTTCTTGCTCCTTTCTTCCTCTGTAGCTAATATGTTCAGGCGTTCAATCATGCCATCAAGCCAGGCATCCTCATCCGGTGTGAATGGCGAAGGGAAAAGTGTTGCATCAAGCTTGATATCCTTTCCCTCCATTATCTCCGTGATCCGGGTTATCAGCCCAGACGGCACCAAATCGATGAAGGTGGACAAAATCCCCATTACCTCCTCCTCTGACGCCCCGTCCCGATATGCCTTCTTTAGCTTTCTCGTCAGCTTTATAAATGTCCGATTGACCTCTGCTATTTCCTTTGAGGAATAGTCATACAGCTCCTCCACTACATCCTCCGGCAGGACATCCCTCAGCCAGCTCTTCTGCTCATTCTCCAGTCGAAGATTTTGAATAAGCGCAATAAAGACGTCAGACTCGACCGTTTCCCCGTCCTCCGATAGCTTAACTGCATAATCGATCGTACGGATGGACTGTTCAATCTGCTCCTTCTTTCTTTCCAGCTGTTCTTTTTGGTACAGGAGCGAATCATGAAGATCCCAATCATTTTCATTAATAAATGTCTCGATTTCCTCTAGGGAATAGCCGAGAAACTTTAACGTCATAATCTTTTGCAGTGTGATGATATCTTCATCCTTATAATACCTGCGCCCGCTTTCCGACACGTATGAGGGCTTCAGCAGATTTTTTTCATCATAGTAGCGGAGCGTCCGGATCGTGACACCCGTCTTTTTGGAAAATGCACCGATTGCATACATGATTGTTCTCCTTTTTTCTTTTGATATCCCTATTATAGAACCTCACGTTACGTGAGAATCAACAAAAAAGATAAATATATATGGAAAGATTTCTATTCAATACATCAACCATAATATGGTATATTTAACGAACTACTCAAACAGGAAGAAAAAAGGAGGAGAGAGGATGTTTCCTACACTTGAATCAAAACGGCTTCGACTGCGAGAAATAACCCTCGATGATCGAGAGGATTTGTTCGAATACTTGTCAAATGAGAATGTAACAAAGTACTACGGGCAGGAAGCATTTGTAGATCTAACGGAGGCAGAAACATTAATCGGTTTTTTTGCAAATAACTTCCGAGAAAACAAGGGAGTACGTTGGGGAATAGAAAGAAAGGGAGCCCAAGGACTTATTGGCACAGTTGGTTTTCATGCCTTCTCCGCAAAGCATAGGCGTGCAGAAATAGGGTATGAAATCCACCCCGATTACTGGAGAAAAGGCTACACGCAAGAAGCAGTTATGAGCATCCTTCAATATGGGTTTGATGTACTGGAACTTACTCGTATCGGTGCTGTCGTTTTTACAGAAAATGATGCCTCCTATCAACTTTTAGAGAAACTTGGGTTCGAAAGAGAAGGTCTGTTAAGGGACTATATGTATCAAAATGGTGCTTCACATGATACCTACATTTATTCGCTGCTCAAAAATAGCAGATGATAAATAGCCTTCCGTCGTTTTTATTAACGGAAGGCTGCTGTAACTTGTTATAAGAAAACCTATTTAAAATCATCTAGAAAATCCTTGCTGAAGCTTGTATTGGCCTGGTATTTTCCCGGCTTTTTCGCCTTGATGCCACGATGAATGATACCTTCACCGAATTTGCGTTCAAGCTGGTTCATAACATTGACAATCGGCTCGTCTTTCAGATGCTCCTCAAAACTAAAGATCGACAGCTGCTCCGTGCGGTCCGTCTTGTCGATTACATTTCCCACTGTCACTCCGAGCAGGCGCACCGGCTTCTCCTTCCAATGCTCCATAACTAAATCTCTAGCAATAGTAAAAATTTTACCTGTTTCATCTGTCCCGTTATTAACCGTCCGGCTGTTCGTCTGGTTCTTCCAGTCATTGTATTTAATTTGAATGCTGATTGTTGTGCCGACCAGCCCTTTTGCTTTCAGGCGGCTGCTCACCTTTTCAGATAGCGTGTAAATGACGTCCTCTATCTCCTTGAGTTCAATCACATCATAAGGGAGCGTGGTCGAATTGCCTACACTTTTCGTATCATAGATAGATTCTGGATCTACTAGGCGCTGGTCATGGCCATTTGCTTTCTGCTTCATCCGTTCCCCGTTAATGCCAAATGAGGTTTTTAGCAGATGGCTGTCTGCCTTTGCCAGCTGTTCGATCGTAAAAATGCCGATGCTGTTCAGCTTTTCTGCTGTCTTCTTGCCAATGCCGTGCATCGTGATAACATCCCGCGGCCATAATAGCTCCGGCACATCTCTCTTTCTTAATACCGTGATCCCCATTGGCTTTTTCATATCACTTGCTGTCTTCGCAAGAAATTTATTTGGCGCAACACCGATTGAGCATGGCAGCGACAACTCCTCATAAATCCGGTTTTGGATTTCCTTCACAACATCCAGCGCATAACGGGTTTTGGACAGCTCTGTTATATCAAGATACCCTTCGTCAATCGATACTGGTTCGAGAATTTCACTGTATTCCTTGAGCAGGGAAAAAAACGCATGGGACGCTGCTCGGTAGCGCTCGAAGTTCGGCGGGATAATGATCAGTTCCGGGCATAGCTTTTTGGCCTCAGGAATCAGCATCGTCGTATAGACACCATACGCTCTCGCCTCATAGCTGCATGTAACAATGATGCCTCGTCGCTCTTTTGGGTTACCAGCGATGGCGATCGGCTTACCTTTAAGCGAAGGGTCGTGCACTTGTTCAACGGAGGCATAAAAACTATTCATATCAATATGAAGGATGACTCTTGCTTTGTTTTCCATTATGCACCTCCAATACGCTAAGCTTTCTATGTATATCGCCAAGTCCTTTTTCTCTCATTATAGCATCATACGAAAAAAAGCTTTACTGTAAACAAAACTTACAGTAAAGCTTTTCTCCCTGTTCAAACGAATATTACACTTCCTGCGCAGAACCTGTGTCCGTATGCTCTTGAAGTATTTGGCGGAGTTCCGGGTAAATCTCGACCGACTTCTGTTCACGAAAGTTAAAGCATACAACAACGGCTCTCCCCCGGGCAATTAAGGTACCCATCCCCTTCTCGTAAATTTCATGGAGAAGGGTAAAGCTTTTCGTTCCAATATGTTCTACCCTGCTTTTAATCGTTAACGTTTGTGCTGCATAGGCCTGTGCAATGAAATCACACTCCGTTCTTGCCAAAATGAAGCTGTTCTCCTCATCCGCCTGCTCAAATCCGAAATGAATGTCCGTAAAGAATTTCGTCCGTGCTTCTTCTAAATAACAGAAATAGCTCGTATTGCTGACGTGCCCTCCTGCATCTGTTTCACAAAAGCGAACATACACGTCTACATCTGGAATGGTTTTCATTCCACCAGCCCCTTTCGGATGATTTTTGTCTGCTGTTTATCCGGCCGTTGTCACCTCATACAGACGGAATACGACTGTTCCGTTCACCACTTCCTGGCCCTTTTGATTCACTGCTGCTACCTTAAATTCCTTTTTGTTCTTTTCCTCATTTTTCAGAACCGCCTGTAATGTCAGCACATCATCAATGAACACCATATTCCGGAATCGAATGGCATAGTCCTCGATAAATCCAGCCTCTAAATAAGGTGTGAACAGCTTGGCCAAGTTCCCCATCGTCCACATACCATGTGCGATAATTCCAGGCAATCCGGCATTTGTTGCGTCCTCGTCAATTGTATGAATCGGATTGAAATCCCCCGAGGCGCCCGCATACTTGATTAAATCCAGCCGTGTAACCGGCTCCAATTGTACCTGCTGTAATGACTCTCCTACTTGTATTTCTGTCATGGGTGTCATACCGGCATCCCCTTTCTTGCTGCCTCATTGATAATGATGATCTGCTCCTCTGTATAGATCAGCTCACCTTTTGCATCTGCTCCTTGACGTTCGATGACAAGGAACCCCATTTTCCCGAAAGAGCCTGTCCGCTCATAGTAATTTTTTATTTCTGTCACGCCGTACACTTCCTCCCCTACAAAAAGAGGACGCTTATAATGAAACTTCTGCTCTCCGTGGATCAGCCCCTTTGTCGGCAATACGAACTCCTCAATCGTTCCGTACTCGAGCGTAATCGGGAATGTCGGCGGTGCAATATTACGGCCATATCGAGAAGCTTTTCCAGTCTCTTCGTCTATATAAATCGGTGCAGGATCATTGATTGCTTCTGCAAATTTCTTTACCGCTCCTCTTTCTATCACATTTTTTACAGGGATGGAACGCTTACCAATCAGTTCTTTAAACATCATCAACTCTCCTCTACTATTAGTTTTTCGGTCCGCCGGCAACATATAATACTTGACCGCTGACAAAGGATGACTGCTCGTCCGCGAAAAACAGAACAGCGTTAGCAATGTCTTCAGGCTTACCGCTGCGCCCGACTGGAATCGTGCTGATCATTGCTTCTTTCATTTGCTCAAATGTTACACCAATTCTTTCTGCTGTCGCGCGTGTCATATCCGTTTCGATGAACCCCGGTGCCACGGCATTGACTGTAATACCATATTTACCAAGCTCTATTGCAAGTGTCTTCGTAAATCCTTGCAGCCCTGCTTTAGCTGTTGCATAGTTTGCCTGTCCGCGATTACCAAGTGCTGATGTAGAGGACAGATTAATAATGCGGCCATATTTCTGCTTAGTCATATACCCCTGTGCTGCGCGGGAAGCATAGAATGCGCCTTTCAGATGGACGTCCATCACTGTCAGCCAGTCTTCATCTGTCATTTTAAACAGCATATTATCCCGGATGACGCCTGCGTTGTTTACTAAAATATCAATTGAGCCGAATGTTTCATATACTTCCTTCATGGCCTGCTCGACCTCTTCACGGTTCGTTACACTGGCTGCTTTCGTATAAACAGAGTAACCTGCTTCTGTAAATTGCGCCGCTGCTTCATTCAATGCTTCCTCATTCACATCAATAATGGCAACGTTGGCGCCTTCCTTTGCAAACTGTTCGACAATCGCTTTTCCGATCCCGCGGCTTCCCCCTGTAACAAATGCTGTTTTCCCTTCAAATCGTTTGCCTGCTTCCATTTCCCTTTCCTCCCAATCAAATAAACTGTCCTACTTTGACATGTCCTTTTAATAGATTTCTTGAAATAATCATGCGCTGGATTTCATCAGTGCCATCATAGATTCGCCATAGTCTTGCCTCCCGGTACCAGCGTTCGATCGGCAGTTCACGCGTATAGCCCATTCCTCCGTGAATCTGCAGTACACGATCCACCACACGATTCCCCATATTTGCTCCATACAATTTTGCGATCGATGCAAGATGACGGTTATCCTCTCCTTGATCGAGCGTAAATGTAGCATTTAGTACCAGCCATTTTGCCGCCTCAATCTCCACAGCTGAGTCAGCAATCATCCACTGAATTGCCTGGCGGTCAGCAATCGGCCGTCCAAAGGTTTCTCTTTCCTTTGCATAGTCGATTGCCATCTGGAGCAGCCGCTCTGCCATCCCCACAGCTTGGGCACCAACAACCCAACGTGCAAAGCCGATCCACTCTAGGCCGAGATTATATCCTTTATGGAGCTCTCCTAAGATGTTCTCCTCCGGGACACGGACATGATCGAAAATAAGGCTTGCCGGCCCCCATTCTCCCATCGTATCAATGTATTCGGACTTCCATCCCATTTCCCGGTCTACGATGAAGCACGTCACACCTTGCGTGCCAGTCTTTTCATGCAGCTCCTTATCCGTTACGGCAATAGCCATGACGAAGTCTGCCTCATTTCCGCCCGTAATGAACGTTTTCTCCCCATTCAGCACCCATTCATTGCCGTCCTTAACCGCCGTCATTTTAATATTGCGCGTATCAGACCCCGCGTTAGGTTCCGTCATAGCAAAACATGATTTCTTCTCCCCATTGATGGTCGGAAGTAAGTATTTTTTCTTCTGCTCCTCATTGCCGTAATAGAGAATATTATCAGCCGAACCGCCAAACGAGAACGGCACAAAGGTTTTTGAAAGTTCCATCAGGACGATGGCGAGCATCATCTGGCCAAGATTGGCGCCGCCATATTCCTCAGGTGTATTAATGCCCCAAAAACCAAAGTCCTTGGCCTTTTGCCGCAGCTCCTGTACCTTTTCCTTTGAAAGGCTCGGCCTGCCTTCACGTTCATTTTTCAACACTTCATTTTCCAGCGGCATCAATTCTTCTTTCACAAATTTACGGATTGTTTGCTGCACTAATTTTTGTTCTTCTGTTAATCGTAAATGCATATGTTCACCCCATTTTCATTAGTGGACCTTCTTATTTCACTCTATCGGCTCTTTATAAAGAGCTGCCGCCATCTACCGCAATGACCTGGCCTGTAATGAAGTCGCTAGCGCGGCTTGCCAGGAATAAGGCTGCTCCCTTCAGCGAGTCAGGGTCGCCAATCTTGCCCATTGGATTACTTTTTTCAAGATAATCCCGATTCTTTTTAATAACATGGCTTGTCATTTTTGTTTCGAAAAAACCCGGGGCAATGGCATTGACGGTAATTCCATGCTCTGCCCATTTGCGGGCAAGATCGCGGGTAAAATGGTGAACCGCTGCCTTGCTTGTACTATAGCCAATTGCATTTAGTACTTTGCCTGGTTCTGCTCTTAAACCTGCTACCGAACCAATATTAATGATTTTTCCGTAGCCATTATGAATCATCTGCCTGCCGATCGCCTTTGTCATTAAAAATGTACCGGTCACGTTGACACCCAGCACTTTCTCCCAGGCTTCCAGCGGCATATCCTCTACTTTTTCTCCCCATGTAGCTCCGCTGTTGTTCACTAAAATATCGATCCGTTCAAAATCCTCCAGCACTTCCTTGACAGTCCTGTCCACCTGCCCTTCCGAACTGACATCACACTGATAGGCCCGTGCCTTTACTGCATAGCGTGCCTCAATTTCCGCGGCCGTTTGTTGGCATTGTTCAATTTTGCGGGAACATATGGCAATATTTGCTCCGTGCTGAGCAAGCACAGAGGCGATGTCTTTGCCAAGGCCGCTTCCTCCACCTGTGATAAGCGCTGTACGTCCAGATAAATCAAAATAAGGCTGCTCCATCGGCTCACTTCCTTCTCAACTTTATATACTAACCGGTCATTTAATTAAGCTCGTTAACTGTCTCTTTTAGATAGGTTCGTACCGTTCTATTATTGAGAGGCCGCTTTTCGAACAATAGTCCCGTTCGGACGGCCCCTGTTAATTTTACTTACAATTACTGCGCTCCTACTATACCAGCTTCCCAAATCAGGCGAAGTTCCTGCTCAGGATCGTTCACAATTCTACATTCCTGATCAAATAACATCGTCTCCCTATTTTTCACTTGATAGGCAGGCCATATCGGCAGTTCCTCTATATTCGGGTCTCCATGTTTTGCAAATGTCGCCCAAGCTTTATGCATATAATCGGACAGCTCTTGATTTGGTGCATTCCCCATTAAAAATTCTGCTCCCCGTCCAAGAGCGTTCCATACAAACGGAATTTCAAGGGCATGGCAGGATTTCAGACTTCCATTTAGAATAGGCGTTTCCCAATCAAATCGGTACATCCATACATCCCCGCCTTGCTTTACCTGCTCTTCTGCCAAATAAATGGCGGGCGCTGTGAAGATATCAAATGTCATGATTTGCTCAACAAGTTCTTTATTAAATGCCCGATTAGGCAGGTGTGCTGCAATATGCGGCCATTTATCAGGCAGCATATGCGCAAGTCGCTGCTTAATTCCTTCATCGTCCAATTGGTCCAGCGACGTATCCAAAATGGAGTAAAGATTGTATTCATCCTTATTTGTCCCAATTAGAATAGTAATATCCTTACATACCCCCTTTGCTACAGATATTTCAGGGGACTCCTGAATGACAATGCCATCTAGAACCGGACCAAGCATCATAGGGGGCACATGTTTTGAAGCCTCAAGCAATTCAGCCGCTGACAGCTCCTCAAGTTTTGATAAATCATCTGCACCGATTTCAAGATTAGCTAAAATCCCTTTGCATACCTGCTCTGCAACAACCGGACTCAGGACATTGCGTCCAGCACCGCTTTGCAGGATTGCTTTTTGAAACAACGGCTTTGCATTTGGAAGCGTCAGCAAAATGCCGACACTCATCGCTCCGGCAGATTCTCCGAAAATAGTGATATTATTCGGATCACCACCGAATCCTTCTATATTCTCCTTCACCCATTCCAGCGCGGCAATTTGATCTAAAATACCGCAGTTGCCAGAACCCGCATACTGCTCATTATCTAGGTGGAGAAAACCAAACACACCAAGACGGTAGTTGATTGTCACTACTACTACATCATGATTAGCAGCGAAAGCCGTGCCGTCATAGGAAGGTGTGGAGCCTGCACCGTTTAAGAAGGCCCCGCCATGTATCCAAACCATTACCGGTCTTTTTTTAGAATCTGCTGCCGGGGACCATATGTTTAGATAATGACATGCTTCATCCATCTCCTCATCCTTAATGGAGGCACCTAAAAAGCCCATGACCTCACTTTGAGGCTGTACTGCCGAAGCACCAAATTGCAATGCTTCATATACCCCTTCCCAAGCATCCGGTTTTTGCGGCGGTTGAAAACGCAAGGCCTTCGCATAAGGAATGCCTCTCCATACCGATACGCTACCTGATTGTTCACCTTTTACTTGTCCGTAATGGGTCTGTACGACCGCTGTTGACATATCCATTTCCCCTTTAACTAGGAATTGTTATGGTACGAGCACAAGCTTGCCCATTGTCTTTCTGCCTTGCAATAAACGATGGACATCAGCTGCCTCTTCCAACCCGTAGACTCCGCCAATCGTTAGCGTGAGTTTTCCGTTTTCTACATAGTGCAGCAGCTCTTTCATGCTACGCTGGTAAAGCTCCTGCTTGGCCATAATCTGAGGCAGGAAGAATCCGATAACTGAATGATTTCTTCGCATTAACTGGCCTGCTAACATTGGTGAATCTTCACCGCTTGCCGCCCCGAAGACGACAAGACGGCCGAACGGAGCAAGGCATTTCAATGTTTTTTGGAAGACATCTCCCCCGACCATTTCAAGTGCCACATCGACACCTTTCCCGCCTGTCAGCTCACGGATTTGCTGCTCCCAGCCTTCTTCTGTGTAATTGACTAATTCATCTGCGCCTAATTCTTTCGCATGCTGCAATTTTTCCTCCGAGCTTGCAGTGGCTATGATTTTCCCGGCTCCAAACAGTTTGGCAAGCTGAACAGATAACGCCCCAACCCCTCCTGCAGCAGCATGCACAAGAACAGTTTCTCCTTTTTCCAATCGTCCCATTGTTGTCAAAATGTGATAAGCAGTCTGTCCTTGCAGCGGTAGAGCTACAGCATCCGTAAAGGCGACGCCGTCCGGCACTTCCGACAAAGCCATTTCATGCACACTTACGTACTCTGCATAAGCCCCTGATTCAATCATGGAGACAACACGCATTCCCGGCGAGAACCTTGTTACTTCTTTTCCTACAGCGACGACAATTCCTGCAATTTCAGAACCTGGAATAAACGGCAGCTTTGTTGGGACGACATATTTCCCTTCCCTCCTTGCCGTATCGGCATAGTTAACACCAATTGCCTTGATTTCCACAAGTACCTCACGTTCGCCGATTGCTGGCACATCCATTTCAATTAATCGTAAGACTTCCGGTCCCCCATACTCTGTAAATTGAATTCCCTTCATCGTTTTTACTGAATGCATTGTTTCCATGCTGTTTCCTCCTTTATTTAGCGCCTTATAGATGCTCGCCTTTTATGTGCTGCTTTTTAGCGGCAACACCATGTAGAATAATATCTATATATTGATCTGCTAGTTCTTCAACCGATAATTCCCCTGCAGGATTAAACCACTGATAGCTCCAGTTCGTAACACCGAGAATGGCAAAGCTCGTAATGCCAGGGCTTAGATGTGCCTGGAATTCACCTGCTTGTATACCATCGGCGATAACCTTTGCGACATTCAACCGGAACTCTTCCCGCTTTTCCTTAATTGTTTCCGCATGTTCATTCGTCAAATTGCGCATTTCCCGCAGATAGATCTGTCCCTGAGCTCTGCGGAATTTCATATCATAGACGATAAGAGCAACGATTTCACTGAGCTGCTTACTAAAGCCCTTTATCGTCTGTAAAATAGCCCGCTGTTTTTCTAGTAAGTCACAAATATAGTGAAGATGAATCTCCATCAGAAGATTTTCCTTGCTCGCATAATAATAGTAAAACGTGCCCTTTGTTATGCCGATGGAATTGGCAATATCCTGGATGGATGTTTCACTGAAACCCTTTTGCTCAAATAGCTTTATACTATGACTGGCAATCATTTCCCTCATGCTGTTATGACCCTTTCTGGTCACTTATACTTTCCTCCCGCAGCGTTCTACGTAAAATTTTACCTACGATTGTTTTAGGTAATTCAGAGCGGAATTCTACATATTCAGGCACCTTGTATGCAGCAATACGCTCACGTGCCCAATCAATGACCTCCTGCTCGGTTACCGTGTGGTCCGCCTTCTTTACAATCAGTGCCTTAATGGTCTCTCCCCGATACTCATCTGGGACCCCAATGACCACAGCTTCCTGAACAGCCGGATGCTCATACAGTAATTCTTCAATATCGCGCGGGTACACATTGTAGCCGCTGGCGATAATCATGTCCTTCTTCCGGTCTACAATATAGAGGTAGCCGTCCTCATCCATCTTTGCAATATCCCCTGTGTACAGCCAGCCGTTACGGATTGTGTTTTCTGTTTCCTCCGGCATATTCCAGTAACCTTTCATGATCTGGGGGCCCCGTATAATCAGCTCGCCAAGCTCACCCGCTGGCACTTCTTTCTCCCCAGTAGATAGGTCGACAATTTTATAGTCCGTACCTGGCATACCGATTCCAACACTGCCCGGCTTCCGCTCGCCAAAAGGAGGGTTGCAATGAGTGACTGGAGCTGCCTCGGACAAACCAAAACCTTCCAGAATCTTTGCACCTGTCCTTTTTTCAAATTCATGCAGTGTTTGTACTGGTATCGGAGCACTTCCGCTATTACATGTTCTGATACTATCTATACCGTATTCCTGCGCACGTGGATGATTGACAAGTGCAATATACATCGTCGGCACTCCCGGGAATGTCGTCGGCTGCTCTTGTTTAATCGTCTGTAAGACCTCTTCTAGCTCAAATTTGGGAAGCAGGATAATCGCTGCTCCATTCAGGATAGAGAGATTCATACAAGAGGTCATACCAAATACATGGAACAAGGGAATGACGGTCAGGCACCTGTCCTCTCCAAAAGGATGTTCTTCCTCAAAGAATTTATGGGACTGCTGCGCATTCACAGCAATATTCCGATGTGTCAGCATTGCCCCTTTTGACACACCAGTTGTACCGCCCGTATATTGCAGTACTGCTACATCCTCCAGCGGATCGATTTCTACAGGAAGTATGGCTCTGCCAATGCCGTTTCCAATGAACTGTTCAAACAATTCATCCTCACCCTGCAATGTGGACTTTTCAGGCTCAAAGCTGACAACGATAATTTTCTCTAGTAACGTTTTGTCTGCAATTGCCTTGATACGCGGATAGAGCGGCTCATACACAACGATTGTTTTCGCCCCAGAATCATTCAAAATGTAGAGCAGTTCCTTCTCGAGATACATTGGGTTTACCTGTGTAACAACGGCACCCGCCTTTAAAATGCCGTAGTAGGAAATGATATATTGCGGACAGTTCGGCAGCATAATGGCGACCCTGTCCCCCTTTTCAATGCCAGTCTGTTGAAGCGAAGCAGCAAACATAGAGCTGAAAGACCACAGCTCCTTATAACGGATTTCTTTTGAGTAGAACTTGATGGCGATATGATCCGGGATTTTTTCCACCGTTTCCTTTAAAATTTCCGGCATTGTTTTAATGGGAAATTCCATATCCGGTGAAATGGAGCTAGGGTATTGCTTATACCAAACTTTTTTGACTTTCATAGTTTCTCCCCCCTGTTAGTAGGAAATGCATACACACTTTCTTCTACTGCTTTTCGTCATACACCAAATACTGAACAACTAACGGCCTTTTCCTTTGGAAGACACTCTTTTGCATTTCTCCTTCCTTGGCTCCTGATAGCGCAATTACTTTGCCTAACCAGAACACGCTTGCACATATACAATATGATAGGTTGTCCAGAAGCATTCCGAAGATGAAGAAGATAGACTTCTTCTTTTTCGTATAGTGACAGCTTTTACGTACCAAAAAAACAGTAGATGATAGCTGGAATGCTTATTTCCTTTCTTCAATACTAACCGGTTGGTATTTTCAGAATACTCAAAATCCAGCCATGTTTCAAGGGCATTTTTAAAACGCTTTCATTTATTTCAACGCTTACTTACACTTTCCCTATCAAAATATTCAGCAGCATAAAATATTTTCTAGCAGTTCAGACAGGAAGAGTACGTACAGTTCTTTACAAGTGAGTAAGACAGGAAGAAGCTCCTGCTAAGCGCCGTGCCCATAATTTTGCTATCCTTATAAAATATTTCTTTCCAAACAAAAAAAGCATCAGCATTAGCTGACACCTTTTAACACTTCTATATAACTAACGGCAGAACAGCAGGTATAAAGACAATGAAGCATCTTCCTGCATAGTCATTTACTTTATGGAGCAAGTTGTTTTCTACTCGCCCTGACGCTTCGACGCCTCAACACCGATTACTTTTAAATGCTCAATTGTTTGCTTCAGGTCTTCTGCTGGAATAGCGGAAAAAAGCTCTTCCATCTTTCTTTCATGCTCGGGGAAGACTTTTTCCATCAATGCCTCTCCCTCTTCCGTAATTACCGCATAGATAACACGACGGTCTGTCGGACAGCCGCGGCGCTTGACAAAACCCTTTTGCTCCAATTTATCAATCACGTACGTAATACTGCTGCTAGCTACTAAAATCTTTTTGCCGATCACTTGGATTGGCTGCTCGCCTTTATGATATAAAAGCTCCAGAACGGCAAACTCTGTTGCATTCAGTCCGTATCCCGCTACATCCTTCTTCAATAAATCTTCCAAGGATCGGGACGCACGAAGCAGCACAGTAATGGCATGTAAAGCCTGATTTCGCTGTTCCATATGCTCACCTCTTAGTTATTTCAACCTCAATTATCTTCAATTCGAGATAATTATATCATGAATTTGTTAACTCGTCCACTTCCCGCATAGCAGAAGGGAAACTGAGTTCAGCCCTGCAGGTTCGAATTGTTCAAAAACCAATTATAGTAAACTACATTTAAATTCGTTTACATTTATATAAATAAATGTTATTTATTGTTTATGCAAATTTGCTTATATAAGAAATTCATTATCAAAAAAGGATGTGGATGAAATGAACATAGAATGTACGAGATACAGAGTGAAGCCCGGTAAGTCTGGGAAAGTCGATGAATGGCTTCAATTTTTGAATGACAATATGAAAGATGTCCTAGTTACCCTAGAGGGCGAGAAGATGTATGTCGAAACTATCTTTCGAGAAGTATTAAATGGAGAAGAATATCTATATTGGTATTCGGTTCAAGGAACAGGCGGAATCGAAGTAGAGCAATCTACTCATTGGATCGACAAGCAGCACCTTGCCTATTGGGAGGAGTGCATCGATAAAACGTTTAGACCTATTGATTTAAAAACGGAAGTCATCATGATTCCTGAGCAAGTGAGATCTTCTATGGTCTAACAGGCAAAAAATGTCGGACAGCCCATGTTCTATGAGCTGTCCGCCTATAAAATTTCACCCTACATCCGTGCCTTTATACGGATTCTATATAAGATGAGCAATAGAATAAACCACACCGGCGTCAACAGCAGCGCCGTACGTGTTGCTTCTGCATACAGCATAACGCCAAGTAAAAATACAAAAAACGCTAGTAAGACGTAATTGATAAATGGCGTAAAGGGCGCCTTAAATTTTGAAGCCTCATGCAGAGCACGATTTTTACGCTTATAAATAATATGCGAAATCAAAATAATGCTCCATACCCAAATAAAGCAGATAGCACTAACCGTTGTTACGAGACTAAATGCATCTTCCGGCATCAATTTACTTAACAGTGCACCTGCCGATACAACAATTGTTGATACAATTAATGCATTTTGAGGGACACTGCGCTTATTCAGCTTGGCAAACTTTGCGCTTGCCTGCCGGTTACCGCCAAGATTGTATAGCATGCGGCTTGTTGAGAACATACCCGAATTACCTGCAGATGCAGCAGATGTCAACACGACAAAATTAATAATACCAGCAGCTATCGGAATACCCGCTAGTGCAAATACTTGTACAAAAGGACTGCTTGACGCGTCCATTGTATTCCACGGATTGATCGCTAGAATGACGATTAGCGCGCCTACGTAAAACAATAAAATACGAACTGGAATTTTATTGATAGCAGAAGGAATATTCTTCTGCGGATCTGCAGTCTCAGCCGCCGTTACCCCGACAAGCTCAACACCCACAAAGGCAAATACAACCATTTGGAATGCTAGTAAGAAGCCGACTGGCCCATTAGGGAACAAGCCGCCGTGCGTCCATAGATTAGAGATACTTGCCTGCCCTGCTCCTGTCTGAACACCTGTCAGGATCATAAATGCTCCAACGACAATCAGCGCAACAATTGTCACTACCTTAATGATAGAGAACCAAAATTCCAGCTCCCCGAATAACTTTACCGTCAGCAAGTTCAGTGCCAGCAAAATAAGCAGACATACGAGTGCCGGTACCCACTGTGGTACATCAAACCAGTATTGCGCATAGATGCCGACCGCAATAATATCGGCCATCGCCGTCATAATCCAGCAGAACCAGTACGTCCAGCCTGTTACATATCCTGCCCAAGGACCAATATATTCCGTCGCAAAGTCGGTAAAGGATGTATAGCCTGTATTCGATAACAATAATTCACCGAGCGCGCGCATAACAAAGAACAGCGCCGTCCCAACAATTAAATAGGCTAAAATGATACTTGGTCCAGCTAAGGCAATTGCCTTTCCCGAACCTAAAAATAATCCTGTGCCAATCGTACCACCGATAGCAATCAGCTGTACGTGGCGGTTTTTCAATTCTCGCTTGAGTTCCATGATGATGCCTCCAAGATGTCACTTTATAATGACAAGTTTTTCTCAGCAGCCGAGTGAAGAATATAAAGAAGAGATGGAAGCCCCTCCTATTAACTGTCCCCAATGGCCCTGACAGAATTTCTCTTGAAACAACACATTTCGCGAGTTCACTTACGGATTTTAAAAGAAAGATATAGACAGGTAATTTTATATACTTAATCAGATAAAATGTTATTTTTTTATTATAAATAACAATTTCCTATTCTCTGCCCTTTATTTCTTCTAAAACAAAAGAGACTAGTGGCAAATAGCACTAGTCTCATTAAACGTAAGAATAACAAAAAACTTTTTCATGTTAAAGTAAAAAATGATAATGACATAAATTCGTCAATATTCGCTAACATGTAAGTCAATCAGCTAAAAAATAGCTTGCTTTATTACCCTTCTGTCCTTTTGCCTGAGATAGTGAACCCTTCGGCGACGCTTGATGCGCTCTCTCCAGAAAATGCTCCTGCTGTAGTGTCATCCACAGCATTCAACGCGTTGTGTAAACCTGCCTTCCAGCAAGTATATGTATTATTTCAAGATAACAGTTATACTAACACCGCTATGTCTGTTTCGCAACAGGCGATTTTTACCGAAAATTCGGTTACTAGAAATTTTTTTCATAACTTACAAAACAGCGCTAGCAATAGAGAAGGAAACTGTAAAAATAAAAAGCATCATAACTAAAGAAAGATTGCATATTGACAAATTTCACTGATTATTTTACGATTACGTTAACTAATTTGAAATTCAAGTTAACACAACGAGGTGACATATGAAAATATCTGTTTTCCCGATGGTTTTAACAGCTTTATGCGCAGCAATTATCGCTGTTCTGGCACAGGTCAGCATCCCTCTTCCACTTGTGCCGATTACAGGACAAACCCTTGCTATCGGTTTGGTCGTGACGATATTAGGATTAAAATACGGGACATACTCTGTCTTGCTTTATATTATGCTCGGTGCAATCGGTCTTCCTGTATTTCAAGGATTTTCGGGTGGATTATCCATCATTGCAGGACCGACAGGCGGCTATATCGTCGGATTTATCCCTTGCGCGTTTGTGATCGGCTATTACCTTGAAAAAACACGCCCTATATTCACACATGCCTTTGCTGCTAATCTGATCGGTATGATTGTTACATTATTTTTCGGGGCTTTATGGCTGAAAATTGTAGCAGATTTGACATGGACAGGCGCTCTTGTATCAGGTGTCACACCATTTTTGGTAGTCGGTATCATCAAAGCGGCAATCGCTGCTTGGGCAGGTGTTATCATCAGAAATCGGTTGTTACAGGCCAAACTCCTGCAACCAATCACTTAAAAAGCGTAGATAAGGTTGGGCATACCAACTTTGTCTACGCTTTTTTATATTCCAGTGAACGGTGAGGAACATCTAGATTCCAGACCTTTATGCTTTATTTCATATTCATCCAAGAATCTAAATAATGCACAGCAATACCATCAAATGCAGGATTTTGAGTATAAGCCTTCATTACTTTATCTGTCTCACGTTTCAATACATGCTTCGTCATCCCATAGAAACTTATATTGGTACCTTCATCCGATTGAAGCGTTTCGACACCTATGGCTGCTTTCTTCCCTTTTTCCTGTGCATACGCCAATTCTGTTTCTACCAGCTCGATAATTCCATTTCCGCCTTCTGCTTGATTGCGATAAGCCATAAGCGTTACCTGGTCTGCGAGGTCAATTACCCATTCACTTACAAGACCTTTGCCGTACGCATTATCATATTGAATCGTATCAAACCAAAACGGCATATCCACCTCAAAGGATAGATTTTGCTCCGTTGTAAACCGCCCCAGCGCACCTAACACATCGAAATAGTTCTTTAACACCTGCTGTCGATCTGTATTCCATTTCTCGAGTAAATAAGGTTCTACATCAATATGTATACCCGTAAGTAGTGGTGCCTCCTGCTGGAACTGCTCGATCCACTGCATGAATATTGTGGCGGGCCGGCTGTCTTCGCCCCAGTTTCTTCCGCCATCCAACGCATAGACCGCAATGTTCGCTGCCTGTGCCTTTTCAAAGAATATACGATACGTTTCATTCGGCACTTCAACATCCACTTGCACAAATACCTTTTTGACACCTTGCTCCTGCATAAAGGCGATATACTCATCCCCCTTGCTATTTAGGGAATAAGGGTTCCAAATCCATGTCGCACTGCTGTCAATCATTGTCGTCGAACTAAATCCCTTTATCACAAACATCATAACCATTACAATTATCAATAAAGACCATTTTTTATTCATAAAATTCCTTTCAGGTGGAGGTAAAACATGCGCTTATGGCATCATGAAATGATTGAGCTACTCCCTAAATCCCAGCTTTTGGCCCAATGGCGGGAGCTGAATAGCATCTTTGCTAAAGAGGATCGTCATATTTTAATCAATTACATCTATGAATACCCAAAAGAACATCTTTTTGCTTATACAAGCTTTATTTTACAGGAAATGCGCACAAGAAACATCAGCATTCGCACGATTGATAAGATGAATTGTTATTTTTCTGATATCGAACAAACCAATATGATTGATTATCCATTTTCAAGGCATCACGACGATGAGTATTTTGAAATCTGTTATTTTAATTTGAAGGAA
>JAPSKP010000158.1:1629-3804 GCA_031181585.1 Lysinibacillus sp. | reverse complement strand
GTCACCATATCAGTAATTGTTTTAGCATAGTCCGTATCTTCGTTTTGAGACATTTGCTTTGTCACATTGACATTTTGAATATCTAAACGGTTTTCCATCATCTCAACACGGTTCTGGCGTGCACCAACTTCAGCACGTACAGTAAGTGTTTTTTCATAGAGTCCATCAAGCGCTGGGATATTCCCACCACCGCTTGTTACTTCAAGTCCTAGTGCACTACTGATTTCTTCACTTGTGGCATCGCTTTGAAGTACAGTTGCTACATGTCCCATAAAATCATCGATTTCCTTAAAAAGGTCATCACCGCGTGTGTTTAGCTTCATCGAAATACCATCAAAAACATTGATTTCAATTGCTCTTCCTGCACCCTCAGGCGTAATCGCTGGATTTTGTGGACCCGTTTGATCTGTATACAGCGGCTGACTCGTATGTGTACCGGAAAAAATATAATTTTCCCCAACTTTTGTATTAGCAATATCACGCATCTGCTCTTTAATTTGAGAAATCTCTGCATTAATTTTCTGGCGGTCCTCTGTTGTATTAGTATCATTAGCCGCCTGCACGATTAATTCCTTTACACGCTTCATGGCTTCCCCGACCTGATCTAATGCCTCATCCGTCGTATCAAGCCACGTATGCGCTTCACGAATATTACGTGTATATTGCTCATTTTTATCTAAATCGACCCGGTAGCCCATTCCTTTTACTGCCACAACAGGATCATCCGACGGTCGTGAAATAACTTTTCCCGAATTGAGCATATCCTGGTATTTCGACATTTTACCGAAGCTTGTGTTTAAGTTTCGCAGCATGTTACTTGATAGCATTGATTGTGTAACGCGCATAGAAATTCCCCCCACTCTACTCTTTCTTGTTAGCTAGCTATTATAAACCTACCCGGCCCATGCCGTTGATAATTTTTTCTAATGTTTCGTCCACTACTGTAATCATACGAGCGTTCGCATTGTAGGCTTGCTGGAATGTAATTAAATTTGTCATTTCTTCATCCAGCGAAACCGAACTTTGTGAGGCTCGGCTATTGGCAATTTGCAGGTGAAGAGTTGTGGAATTATATGCATTACTGATTGCCTCTTGTCCCTTAACACCTAATTGACCAATCAAAGATTTATAGTATGTCTGGAATGTCGCATTTTGAAGGTTTGGTCGTGTACCCGATTGTAGTGCTGCTAAAAGTCGGATATTATCATTATTTCCTTCTTCACCAGCCACGCCGGAAGCAGCAACTTTTTTAGGGTCGGAAATGGCTGCTTTTATATCCTGTGCTGTAGTTCCTGTGAAGAAATCTACGCCCTGATTTCCGTCTGTATCAAATCCAGCTGTATGCTGATTATTAAATGCTGTGACAAAGTCGGCAACTAGCGCATCCAATTTTTTGAGCATTTCAGGATAAAGTCCTTGGCCGCCGCTATGTCCATACGCATCTATCAGTGACAATAGCTTGCCTTTTCCTGTTTCCAGATCATTATAGTTAATCGTATTTGCTGCATTAGCTACAGCATCTGCCGGCGGGTCACCTAAGTCTGAGATATTGATAGCCCCAAATTCTGCATAGCCATTCGTTGCTTGATCATCAACATCGCCATCAACCGCTGTCCCATTCGTATCGACTGCCGCTAATGAAGCGTAGTTTCTTCCTTCTACAAGAGTAACTTCATCACCGCCATTTGCCGGCTTGAATTTAATCGTCATAGTTCCTTCCGCAATCGCATTCGCATTGCCTCCCGACTTTACCATTGAAATGGAGACGGGAATATATTCATTTAGCTCATCGACCAATACATCACGCGCATCATATAGATCATTCGGTACATAACCATTCGGCTCTACTGCCTGGATCTGCTTATTGATCGCTGCAATTTGCTTTAGGATAGAATTTACTTTTTCAGTAGAGACATTGAGTTCATTTCCGATGTTCCCCTGGATCAGCTTTAATTGTGTATCCATATAGTTAAAAGACTCGGCAAGTGCTTGCCCTTTTGAAATTAGTACTTGACGTCCAGCTGTATCCTTCGGGTTGTCAATAACGTCCTCCATCGACTTCCAGAAGTCTGTAAATGCCTGATTAATCCCAAACTCTGACGGCTCAGTCATGATATCTTCCATTTGGTTAATTGATTTTGCTGTTGATTCCCAATACCCTAATTTATTCGTCTC